>DAOTXB010000290.1:0-2104 GCA_034435575.1 Anaerolineae bacterium | reverse complement strand
GAAAGTGAGGTTAGGTTTAACGAAAATGCGGTGCGCGATGCCTTGAAACGGGCACAAGTATTTCATATTGCGGCAATCCGTAAAGAGGTTGAACAACCCGCACGTGCCCGTCTGGGCGGTAGTCCTGAAGGGATGACTCCGGCGCAATTGCTAGAACGCTATTTACA
This sequence comes from Anaerolineae bacterium, assembly GCA_034435575.1. Classification (GTDB taxonomy): domain Bacteria; phylum Chloroflexota; class Anaerolineae; order Aggregatilineales; family Phototrophicaceae; genus JAVJSU01. The sequence continues at coordinate 1,937 of DAOTXB010000290.1, read as the reverse complement.
AAGTCTGGAAATGCCTGAGACAAGACGCAATGAACTCATGGAAGTGGCGGAGGATATTTTCGATAAGTTTAAAGGGGATGGATGACGGTCTGACCATCCATTGAAGCGCGTGCTATTATTCTGGCAGATTGCGCTGTTTTTGCATCTCGGCGAGTTCGGCTTCAAGTTCGGCACGGCGTTTTGCACTGGCGAGACGCGCTTCGTTCATAGTTTCGTCAAAACCTGATTTCAGACGACTTATGATCTGCTCACGGGTAACAGGCACTAGCAACATGACGAGCAAAGCGCCCACCGTGCCACCAATGGCTAACCCCAACACCCAGCTAATAACTTTGTTCACGCTGACCTCCTCAGAGGCAATTACCTGAATTCCACGCAAACTATAGCACATCACGGTAGAATAGGCACGGTAATTTTTTATGAGAGGATTATATACTATGAGCAAGAAAATTGTCTCAACAGATAAAGCCCCCGGCGCGGTAGGTCCCTATTCGCAGGCGGTTATTGCCAATGGATTTGTCTATACCGCCGGACAGGTCGCGCTCATTCCGGGATCGAAGAATATCAATGGCGACGACATCCAAACCCAAACGCGTCAGGTATTGGAGAATCTAAGCGCGGTATTGACTGCGGCGGGCACGACAATGGAGCAGGTGGTAAAAACAACCGTGTTCCTCAAGGATATGAATGATTTCGCCGCTATGAACGAAATCTACGCGACCTTTTTTGAGGGTGACCCGCCTGCACGGTCTGCGGTGGAGGTGGCGCGGTTGCCTTTAGATGTGCTGGTGGAGATCGAAGCGGTGGCGCTGGTATAGAGTAATCACCCTGTGTGGAGTGCAATCGTCGTGTTGTATTCCGCATAGTTTTCGGTGTCGATATTTAAGCTCTATTTTCGGATGAACGTAGGGTATACTGGCTACGTTTTGTACAGCATCATGAAGGGGAAACAATACCGTAATGGAAAACACACTACAGTTTGTACCCGTGATGGTGTTTGGCTTTGCGACAGCACTCGGCATGACTCCCTTATCAAGACAAATTGCGATGCGTATTGGCGTGATTGACCGCCCCAAAAAACGTAACATCACCAAAGCGCCCACGCCGATGATGGGTGGGTTTGCGATTTTTGTAGCGTTTGTATTATCGCTTGTACTGTTCAGTCCATCAGAAATCTGGTCAAAACTAGGCGCGATTTTGGCGGGTGTTGCGATTCTCGCATTTGTTGGTCTGGTAGATGATCGTTATGATCTCGGCATCAAGATCAAACTGGTGTTTATGATCGTTGCGGCGGGAATCGTCATTGCGGCGGATATTCGCGTACAAATGTTTAAATCTCCGTTGATCGATATTCCGATTACGATTTTCTGGATTGTCGCGATTACGAATGCGACTAATTTCTTGGACAATATGGATGGGCTGACGGCGGGTTTGTCCGCAATTGCCGGTGGTTTCTTTATGATTGTCGGTTATATGGAAGGCTTGATTCTGGTCAACGTATTAGCGGCGGCGGTATTGGGGAGTGCATTGGGCTTTTTGATCTACAATTTTAATCCGGCGAGCACATTCATGGGGGATATGGGTGCGTTGACGCTAGGGTTTGTGCTAGCGATCTTAGGTATTGAACTGCGCTTTGGCACACAATCGCCCGATGTGACATGGATGGTGCCCATATTTATGCTGGCATTGCCCATTTTTGACATTAATCTGGTCGTCTTCACACGGATTGCTGAAGGGCGCTCACCCGGTGAAGCGGGCAAAGACCACACCTCACACCGTATTATGAGTCTGGGATTCGGGCAACGTCCGACCCTGCTATTGTTATATGCCGGATGTTTGTTGTTTGGCAGTATTGGTGTGTTAGTCAGCGTTGCACCAGCGCATATTGCTCTGCGTTTGGGCATTTTCGCCTTTATTTTATTGATTGGTCTTTACGG
>DAOTXB010000289.1:0-6481 GCA_034435575.1 Anaerolineae bacterium | reverse complement strand
ATTACCGAGTCCTCCGGTTTAGATGGGTTTACTCTGGTAATATCCGGTGAGATGCTCGCTTATCTCGTGCTGATTGTGTTTTCGGTACTAATTCGTGTGGCAGACCTCGACACTGTTGCGATCACCCAACCGGAAACGCATAATGCGCTTGCCGCGTATCTTGCCAGTTATCCAATTGAAGGGATAGATGCGCCCATAAGTGACAGTCCGGTGCAATTCTGGTTACAGCGTTTGGCGTTGCTGGTCGTGGATAATGACCAGTCTGGCGTACGTTTGTTCACTGCATTGGCTGGCGTGGTGCTGGGTATGTTGCCAATTTTGTTTCGTGATTATATTGGACGCTCACGGGCATTCTTAGGTGCACTATTGTTGAGCTTTTCGCCGGTCATATTCATCTCGTCACGCTTTGGGAGTGATGCGATCTGGTCGATGATTTTTGCCCTGCTTGGTCTCTGGGCATTATGGCGATATTGGCGCGATGACCAGTCGAGTTATGCAGTAGCATCGGTGATGTTGTTCACCACGATGACCCTTTTAACCGGACCGAGTGGCCCAACGCTCGCGTTGATCTTGCTCTTCGCAGGGATCATGGCATTAACCCTTACCTCTGTTGACCATACCGCCAATGATGATGCTACATCCGATGAGGTTGTTAGCAGTGTGCGTGATCGCTTGATTGCGATACCATGGGGTAGTGCATTTATGGGGTCGGTGTTAACCGTATTTATCGTCTCCACAGGCTTTATGATTTACCCCTCAGGCTTGAGTATGGTCGGTGCTGTGGTCGATGGTTTTCTGACCAATTTTACGGATCGTATCGCCGGTGCGTCGTCTTTCTTCCCTCTGGTTACGTCACTATTCTATGAACCGTGGACGTGGATTTTCGCGGGTATTACACTGGGTATGTTGATGAGCCGGGGAGCGCTTGATTTTGTCTCTCGCTTTCTGGTTTTCTGGGTGATCGGTGGCTTGTTTGCGGCGATATTAACATCCGGCGCTGGTGCAGATTATGCGCTGTGGCTGATCGTGCCTTTACTCGGCTTGAGTGCATATTTATTTGAAGAAGTGCTATCGTTTGATAACGCTTCGGCACTCTGGTTAGATGACTTGATGGGCGATGAGAGCGCGCAATCAAGCAACCGCTGGGGACGTTGGGTGCTCGGCTTGACTGGCATGGCGTTGATGTTCATGTTTTTTGTCCATTTGCAGATTATTGCACGCGGGTTGTTAAACGTGCCCGGCGGGTCGTTTGTAACGTTGTTCTCGCGTTTAGGTGAAAATCTCTCTCCCTTTGCGCTGGTCGCCAATAGTTTGATCTGGCTACTGATTACAATTATGTTTATCATCGTCGGTTTTTTCTTAGCGGCGAGCATCTGGGGAAATCGTGCGGCGATACGTGGTGGTCTGCTTGGGTTGTTTCTGTTTGTGCTGATGAGCAATATCGCGACGGGATGGAATACAGCCGTGACATTTGCTGATAATCCGGTGGAATTATGGCATATTGAAGCCACAAGCGTAGACGCGGAGATGTTGCGCATCACCTTGCTGGAGTTGGACGAGCGGGAAGCACAAGCGACACAATCTATCCCCGTGCATATTGATGCGCCACAAGATGGATTAGTGGCATGGTTATTGCGTGATTTTAAGAATATTGTCTATATTTCTGATGCCTCCGCAGGGTTTCAACAACAGATTGTCCTGTTACAGGGTCAAGACGAGAATGTGGATTTAGGTGGCAGTTATGTTGGCCAGCCTTTTGGATTGACACAGGTGTGGTCATCTGGACAGGTGACTGAAGGATTTGATTTATTGCCGTGGGTGCTTTCGCGTGATGTCCGTGCTGATCCTGCATCATCTGGATTGATGACATTGTGGGTGCGACAGGATATTTATGATAGCGCGCCGGTTTTACCTCAAAGCAATGGTGTGGGGTGAATTTGAGGAATCTGTAAGGACTGTGTGTATAGATAGAGGGCATAACATAGGAAAAACGGTGAAGGTGATGCATGAGTCAGCAGAATAATCTGCACGAGGACGAAAACATCTTAGATATGATTGCACGCGGTGTTCGCGGTGATCAAAGCGGATATTCCGATCTTTACCGTACCTATGTAAATGGTATGTACCGTCTATGTTGCAATTTGCTGTTCAACGAGCAAGATGCTGAAGATGTGACACAGGAGGCATTTGTTTATGCTTTCAAAAATTTGCATCGTTATGACTCGCGCCGTGCGGCATTTAAAACATGGTTGTATACAATTGCGGTGAGCCGATGTCGGAATATGTACCGCCGAAAACGTCCGCAGTTGTTGAATTTAGCGAATATGTTTCATGCAAATTTAACCGCGCCGATGGCAGAACGCCCTGAGTCCGTGATGGCGGAGCGTGCGGCACAGGATGCGCTGGTAAAGGCATTGGGGAACTTATCACCACAATTGCGTGAAGCGGTGGTTTTGCGTTATGGACACGGGTTGACCTATCGAGAAATTGCCGAGGTCATGGAGTGTCCTCAAAAGACAGCAGAGAGCCGTGTGCGACTGGCGCATGGGCGACTGCGCGGGGTATTGAGCATACATGGTCAGGGTTTATTGCAAGAGTTATTGAGTATTTAATGATGAGTCTATTTCGTTGGAAGTATCGGTATTGTAAAGCGCGCATGGTCGCATTTGTGAACGGTGACCTCTCTTTACGCGCACGGCGACGAATCGCCCATTATATTGATGAGTGTTCGAAGTGTGATGATCTCTACACTCAGGAACGCCGGATGGCACAGGAATTGCAGGATCGGTTACATCGGACTAAAGCGCCGGATGTAATGCAGGTCACTCGCATGTGGTCGGCGATTCAGGCAGAAATGACCCCCGTATCTGCTGATAAAAGCAGGTCTGTACCCTACTATTATCAGCGTACACGATATGCTGTGGCGATGATGGTCATGGTGTTGACGATGGCAGTTACGATTATTCTTGGAAATAGTTCAGCATCTTTAGCGGCGGAAACGACCCTGCCTGAACCTGTCAACAGATACACCCTTGCCACAACCACCTCACCTGATGACAATGTGCTGGTGGCGGCGGCAACTGCGGAGCCTGGCTCCACGGATGCGGTAACATTATCTGGTTTAAACCTTACTTTAGAAGCTACGCCTCGTCCGGTACTAGCACCTGATGAGAATTGATTGAGGGATTATGGCGACGACGGTAAATCAAGGATTTTCCTCCGATAATCGGGACACAAGCGAAGAGAACGCGGTTAACACGCTGTTTTCGCGCGTGTTTACATTGAATTGGTACACAATCATCTTTCTGGCTATCTTCTTTTTGGCGATGTTTACGCGGTTTTATGAACTCGGCGAGCGGGTGATGAGCCATGATGAAAGCCTGCATACACAATACTCTTACAACCTATATCAAGACGGGCAATTTGACCATACGCCATTAATGCACGGTCCGATCTTGTTTCACTTTACGGCGCTCTCTTACTATTTGTTTGGTGATAACGACTTCAGCGCCCGTATATATGCGGCAGTGGTTGGTGTGATGCTTGTGATGTCTCCGTTGTTTTTCCGGCGATGGCTTGGGCGATGGGGGACGATATTAGCCGCACTTATGTTGTTGGCTTCTCCGCTATTAACCTACTATAGCCGTTATATTCGCCATGATATGCCGTCAATTTTCTCTGCGGTATTAATGGCGTGGGGCATTATGATGTACCTTAGTGGACCGGAGAATCAGCGACGGCGCGCACATTGGTTATATATTATCTCCGCCGCGATGATCTGGAATCTTGGCTCAAAAGAGACAGCATTCATCTACATTGCGATTTTTGGTTTATTCCTGACGATCTACTGGGTCGTGCGCCTTTTACAATATTTTTATGGCGTACACGGTAAACCGTTGTTTGAAATGATAATGATCGGCTTGTCGCTGGCGGGTGTCTTCTCTTTATTTATGATCATTACCGTTTCGGTTGGATTAGGTAATAACGCAATTACGGGTGGCGAGACACTGTCTGAGCGGATGACGTTTATTGGCGATCAGATTGGTGTTTTACTGAATGGGGACGCGGTTTCGATTGATTTCGCGACGTTTTTGAGCTGGACAGGCTTGACCTTCGTGTTCTTGCTGGCTGTGATAATCGGTACGGGCATGTGGGTTTTTCGTAAGCGCGATACATCGCTCCAACCACCGGATGCGATCATGATTGTGGTGATGGCGTTGCTGGTATGGGCATTATCAATTTTAACGTCATTAGCCGTTGCGCTCATTGCAGTATTTTCTCTCGGTTTGTTGTATGGCGCGTTTCGCTTCCGATATTTCTCCCCGTTTTTACGCCCTGTGCTGGTGCTTTTCGGGATTACTCTGGTCTTTGGCGCGGGATTATTGATCTTTGAGGAAGTTTCTCATGAGCCTTCGCGTGCGGATAGCGCTGAGGTACAGCAACAACCTGTTCCCGGCGAGAGTACCGAAACAGTTGTTGTAGAGTCTGACTTTACACTTGTACCAATTGCTGGCGTGTGGATACTGGGTTTTGTGATTGTCGGTGGCTTGTTGTATACCAAAGTCGCGACTAATCTGTGGGATATACTCGATCAATTCCCCGAATTTGATGTATTGATCGTAATGGGGTCGCTGGTATTACCGTGGTTGACGGCATTCTTTATCTACGCGACAAACCCGGATTCAATCGCCTATGCAGATATTGCCAATAGTCTACCCACATTTCTTTACAATCTTATCCCTACCGGAGCAGTTGGACAAGACATAGAGGCGGCGCGGGTTGGGCGCGTGCTGATCGGCACATTAGCCTGGATTCCAATGATGTCAATTGCTGTGGTGGCAGGGTTGGTCTGGAACTGGCGACGTTGGATTATCAGCGCGGCGATCTTCCACATTATTTTCGCATTTTTCTTCACCACCATTTTCACCAATATCGAAGGTCTGGCTACTGGAATGATTTACAGCCTGGAATATTGGCTTGAACAGCAAGGTGTTCGGCGTGGTAGCCAACCACAATACTATTATCTGTTGTTGATTTTGCCGATGTATGAATTCTTGCCGATTATTGGCGGTTTTCTGGCAATGCTTGGCGGTATGGTGGTTTTCTGGCGCAGACGGCGCACCTTTGAGGAACGTCATTTGGAATTCGCTGAGGCGACAGAAGACTCTACGAATGGTTTAGATATACCAATCGAATCGACTAACGCTGAAGATGTCGATGATGAGATGGATGCTGAACCGCCACCCGTTAAGCGTGAGGTTGACCCCCGATGGCGACTCGATAAAGTACCGTTCTTGTTGTTTGTTGGTTTCTGGGCGGTTTTGAACCTCTACGCGTATACACTTTCTGGCGAAAAAATGCCCTGGTTGGGTACGCATATGACTGTGCCGATGATTTTGCTCACGGCATGGTATTTTGGCGACATTATCGAGCGTATTAGCTGGCGCACACTGGTCGAAAGGCGTGGCTGGATTTACGTTGTGCTATTGCCACTGGGGCTAGTAGTTTTGTTCCAGATTATCGCACCGTTTTTCGGCAACGAAGCACCATTTCAAGGAACGGCGCGTGTCTACCAAACATGGACGTATCAATGGCTGGCGGTAGTGTTTGTTGGCGCGATAGTATTGTTCGCTATTTTGCGCCTTGTTGAACACACCGGTTGGGCAAACTTACGCAGGATGTTTGGCGTTGCTGTTTTCGTTTTGTTGGCGGTCATTACATTCCGGTCATCGTGGTTGGCATCGTTTATCAACTACGATGAAGCAACCGAATTTCTTGTTTACGCCCATGGCGGTCCGGGTAATGAAATTGTTTTCGATACATTGACTGACCTGAGTGTGCGTACAACGGGTGGTATGAATATCGCTTTTGGTTATGATGATGGGATGTCCTGGCCCGGTAGCTGGTACTTCCGTGACTTTAACAACGGGCTGTTCTATCACAGTAATCCGACCCTGCGACAGGTTGAAGACCTTGCCGTTGTCGTTGTGCGGGATGATGGACGGGCGGAAGTTGAGCCGTTGCTTGAGGATCGCTTTATTCGCTTTGATTACACGCGCATGTGGTGGCCCATGCAGGATTACTATAACCTGACGGCTGACCGCATGAATAACCTGTTCGACATTGCACCATCTAATGACCGTGCGGCGGCAACCCGACGTGGTATTTTCGATATCTGGTGGTCGCGTGATTATGATCGTTATGAAGAAGCCATCGGTAAGCCGGATGAATTCTCATTGGAGAATTGGCCCGTGCGTGACCTTGTACATATGTATGTACGGCGAGACATCGCCGCGCAGGTCTGGTCATATGGCGTGGGCGAGGGTAGCCCGTTGACGGTGTTTAATCAGGTTGAGGAAAACCTCTGCCTTGCGAATTGGCAACAACTAAGTGCCGATGTCGTATTTGATCGCACACAGATTAATCTCGTGCGTCCTATCGGGTTGGATGTCACCGATGATGGACTTGTCTATGTCGCTGA
>DAOTXB010000288.1:0-5077 GCA_034435575.1 Anaerolineae bacterium | reverse complement strand
CCCCGTGTAAATTCCTTAAAGTCATCAAGTATGAACTTCATGAGGTCATCTGCGTTGAGATTTGCATTATCAATGACCATCTGTGACAATCGTTCTTCACCGAAAAACACATCGTTTTTATTCTGAGCTTCTGTTAGCCCATCGGTGTAATAAACAATGATGTCACCGGGTTCAAGATCAACATCAACCTGACTTAAGGGATTATCGGGGAACCATCCAACGGCACGCCCGCCAAGCGGTAAGTATTCTGCTGATCGTGACGCATGGCGATAAAGCAAGGGCGGATTATGCCCGGCATTGACGTGAATAGTATGCCCACCTTCGAATAAATGACTGTGATAAACCGTTACGAACATGCCACTTTCTGCGTCATCGAGTATTAAATCATTAGTACGTGAAATAGTCTCTACAGGTGACAAACCAGCGTTCGCATTACTACGAATCATTGTACGTGCGACAGCCATAAATAATGCGGCAGGCGCGCCTTTATCAGACACATCTGCGATCACAAGACCAAGTTTTTCGTCGAGTGCAAACGCGTCGTAAAAATCGCCAGCAACTTCACGCGCCGCTTCCCAGCTTGCAGAAATTTCATATCCCCGCATTATCGGTAATTTATGTGGGAGCAAACCTTCTTGAATTTCACTCGCCATCTGAAGTTCGCGCTCAAGACGACCTTTTTCTACTGCCACGCTATACAGACGCGCATTTTCGAGTGAAAGCGCCGCTTGTCCCGCGACTGCCGTCAGTAGATCACGATCTGCGTTACTAAAGTTCCCAGCGCGCATTGATGTATCAACATAAATCACACCCACCAAACGCCCTTTCGCCAGCATAGGCGCACACAAAATCGCACGTAATCCACGCATAATAATGCTCTGTCCGGCTTGGAAACGTGTATCAAATTGGGCATTATTGGTCAGCAAAGTTTCGCGTGTTTTGACTACTTCGTTCACAATGGTTGTGCTATAGCCCTCTTCTTCTAGTGTTTCGCCATCAACACCTTGTACAACTAACACGCGCAGTTCACTGGTTTCCGGCTCAGCAACCATCAGGAAGCCACGTTGTCCCTTCATCACATGCATTACAGAACGCATGATATTGTTCAACGCTTCATCAAAGTCGAGACTAGAATTCATCTCGGCAGTGATCTCGTACAATGCAAGTAAATGATCCGAGCTAAGGTTCTGGGCGGATTTTGTTTGATCTGGTAGTTGGTCGCTCATCAGGTGATTACTTCCTTAATGGTTAATTTACCCTAGTGATTGTCATCATAAAGCGCATTATATGCGGTTTAAGCGTTCACGCCAAACGCTATCAGTTGATCTAATCTGCTTTATCCACAAGACTTTATCGTGCCAATCTATAAAAATTGCTGGATAAACTGCTAAAATGGGGGCGTTTACAGAAAAATACAACCAAGAGAGCGGAAATAATCCATTATGCAGAATGCAATTGACTATGCGAATAACAACAAAAACACATTCAGACAGCAATTACACGAATTACTCAAAATTCCTTCAATAAGCACAGACCCACAGCACAAATCGGCAATGGACGACGCGACTGAGTGGCTTGTAACAGAGATGAAACGCGTTGGTCTAGAAAATGTTGAAATTATGCCTACAGCCGGGCACCCTTCTATATATGGAGACTGGTTACATGCAGGTGATTCCGCCCCGACCATTCTCGTCTATGGACATTATGATGTGCAACCTGCCGTTATAGAGGATGGATGGACAAACGACCCGTTTGAACCTATCGAACGTGATGGCAAAATTTATGCACGCGGTGCTTCTGACGACAAAGGACAAGCATATATCCATATTAAAGTTGTCGAATCGATTTTACAGGCAGAAGGCAAGCTCCCGGTTAACATCAAATTCCTGATAGAAGGCGAAGAAGAAATTGGATCGCCCAACTTACCTGCCCTCATTAAAGATCATGCTCAAAAGCTGAGCGCAGATGTATGTTTAATCTCCGACACGGGTATGAACGACATCAATCAACCACTTATCGTCAATGGGCTACGTGGATTGTTAGCATTGGAGCTTGAGGTTCACGGTCCTAAAAATGATATGCATAGCGGGGCAACGGGTGGCGCGGTACATAACCCGTTACAGGCACTAGCAGAAATTATCGCAAAATTGCACGACGACAGCGGCAGAGTCACAGTCAACGGATTTTACGATGATGTGTATACTCTGACCGACGCAGACCGCAAGGAAATGGCAATGACCGATGTTACGCCGAAGGAATGGAAAGAACACACGGGTATTCCAGCGGTATGGGGTGAGCCAGAGTATAGTATCCGTGAGCGCATAGGTGCACGCCCCACGCTCGAAATTAATGGGTTGATCGGTGGTTTTATAGGTGAAGGCACAAAGACCGTGATGCCAGCCAAAGCCATGGCAAAGATCACCTGCCGTCTTGTTCCGAATCAAGAACCTGAGAAAATCCTCACACAAATTAAAGATTATGTGGCGGAAATTACACCGAACACGGTAAAAAGTGAAATCCGTCAGGTAAGTGGGATCGGTTACCCAATACTCATCAAAACGGATTCATCCGCAATGCAAGCCGCCATCCGCGCCTACGAAAAGGGATGGGGTGCAACACCAATCTTCATACGTGGTGGTGGCACTTTGCCGATCTTACCGGATTTTCAGCGTGAACTTAACGATTTACCAATCATTCTGATGGGATATGGATTGACCACAGACGGCGCACATGGTCCTGATGAAAGCCTTACAATTGAAATGTTCCACCGTGGCATCACAACTGCCATCCACTTCTTATATGAAGTCGCACAGGAATATAACACTTAGCGTAATCTGTATTGCACAAGTACAACACAACCGATAACATCGGATCATATTTGAGCGAAGAAACCAATGCACGACTTTGAGGAATTTGATGGATTTTATTGATGTACGGAGTGACACTGTAAGCTGGCCCACACCAGAAATGCGTGAAGCAATGGCAAATGCGGTTGTTGGTGATGATGTTTATGGTGAAGATCCAACAGTGATTCAACTTGAGAATGAAGCGGCAGAAATGCTGGGTAAAGAAGCCGGTTTATTCGTAAGTAGCGGTAATCAGGGCAATCTTGTATCCGTCCTAACGCACTGTGGACGTGGCGATGAAATTATTCTCGGCGACAAAGCCCATATTTTCGTGTATGAAACTGGCGGTATCTCAGCATTAGGTGGGGTTCATCCCCATCCTGTACCGGTTGACCCTGATAACGGAACGATTGACTTAAACAAAATTCGCAAAGCTATTCGTGGTGATAATTACCATTTTCCACGTACAAAACTTATCGCGCTGGAAAATACGCAAGGTACTGTGGGTGGGGTGCCCATATCTGCAGAATATACGGCGCAGGTGGCGGAAATCGCCCGCGAACATGGGCTAAAACTTCACATCGACGGCGCACGGTTGTTTAATGCGGCGGCAGACCTAGGCGTGGAAGCTAAAACATTGGTTGAACATGCCGATAGCGCCACTTTTTGCCTGTCGAAAGGGTTATGCGCCCCGGTTGGTTCAGTTGTTGTCGGGTCAGCAGACTTCATAAAAGAAGCACGTCGCAATCGTAAATTACTGGGCGGTGGGATGCGGCAAGCGGGCATTTTAGCCGCCGCGGGCTTAATTGCCATCCACAAAATGAGCAAACGCCTGCACGAAGATCATGAAAACGCAAAGCTTTTAGGGGAAAAGCTGAAGGCAATCAATCATATTAAGGTAAAAACAATCAAGACAAATTTCGTCTTCTTTGATCTTTTGGAAAGCGCATCACTGACACCAGCACAATTTATCCAACGCCTGAATGATGACTTTAACATCCGTTTAGCGCCCTATCCCGGCTATAAACGAACATTTCGGGCGGTTACCCATTTCTGGATCACGCCGGAACGTATCGACGAAATGTGCAGTGCAGTCAATCAAGTTTTAAGTTAACACTATGTCTGAAAACGAACATCTACCAAATGAAAACGCATACGACGATGCAGAAGACCTTGGCGAATCTGCATCAGATGCAACATATAGAGGATCGAGCAATGATCCCTTATTTGGCTTATTGCTGGCGGGTGCCGTTTCTTTAGGATTAGCCGCGTTGATTGGCGCAGATGGTTTCGACCTGCGTTATATCCTTGTCTGGGGTTTACTTGCCAGTTTCGGCGTATTGTCCTGGTTATATGGCAGTGGACCACGCATCACACAGGATCAACCAGAAAATGGGGCGTGGGGTATCGTCTTTGGGTTGATTCTTGTTGTGCCATTGCTCGGCTTTGGGGGCAACACCTTCTCAGAAATGGCAGATCTCATGCTTCGTGATATGACACCGGGAACGGCACTCGCCTATCTTGTGTTTATCATGCCAATGGGCGAAACATTGTATTTCAGAGGCATCATTCAGAATATTCGCCCGTTCTGGCAAACCGCGTTGATGGCGACAGCCTTTCAAATGATATTGTTTTTCCCGCTAGTAGATCGCGGTCCGTATCCGCTGATTGTCGGTATCGTCTTATTGATGGCAAACATGATCTATGGCTATGTCCGTGATAGAAACAGCCTTGCCGCCGCATGGGTGTGCCAGATCACTGTGAATGTCTCCCTCATTTTCTTCCCATTCGTGAGTGGTTAACCACTGTCTCACCGGATAATTATTCATCGCCCGTATACTTGACTATATTAGACATCACAGAGTTAAATAGCGGAGCAAGTATGCGAATAATCATCACAGGTGGAACAGGGTTAATCGGACAAGCACTCGTTCATCAATTGATGGCAGATGAACATGAAACGATTGTATTGAGTCGCAATCCAACCAATAAAAACAACCTCCTGCCAGCACATTGTCGTATTGAAAAATGGGACGCAAAAACAGCACAGGGTTGGGGACATCTCGTCAACAAAGACACCGTGATTGTCAATTTAGCTGGAGAAAACCCGGCGAATTGGCGTTGGACAGAGGCTCATAAGCAACGTGTGCGACAGAGTCGGGTCAATGTCAGTAATGCTATGGTAGAAGCCATCGAAAACGCGTTAGAAAAACCACGCGCCCTGATTCAAG
>DAOTXB010000287.1:0-1908 GCA_034435575.1 Anaerolineae bacterium | reverse complement strand
AAAGATATTCCGCTTGGTACGCAGATTCATAACATTGAACTGCAACCCGGTAAAGGTGGTCAGCTGGCACGTTCCGCAGGGACATCCGGTCAGTTGTTGGCGAAAGAGGGTACATATGCTCAGGTTCGTCTGCCAAGTGGCGAAGTCCGTATGATACACGAACGTTGTATGGCGACGATTGGTCAGGTTGGTAATACGGATCATGGTAACGTCAAAATTGGTAAAGCAGGGCGTAACCGCTGGCTGGGCTGGCGTCCGTCTGTGCGCGGTAGTGTAATGGATCCTTCCAGTCACCCGCATGGTGGTGGTGAAGGTCGTACCGGTATCGGTATGCCCGGTCCGAAAACCCCCTGGGGTAAACCGGCACTTGGTAAACGCACCCGCACCAACAAACGTAGTAGCCGCTTTATCGTTCGTCGTCGTGGTAAGAGAAGATAATCGGGGGTAAGTATGTCGCGTTCTGCTAAAAAAGGACCGTACATTTCGCCGAAGCTACTCAAAAAGATTGAGAAGCTGAATGCGGATAGTAAAAAAGCTGTAATTCGTACATGGAGCCGTGCTAGCACGGTGTATCCACAACTTGTGGGACACACAATTGCCATCCATGATGGTCGTCGCCATGTTCCGATCTACATCACCGAAAATATGGTCGGTCATAAGCTAGGTGAATTTGCCCCGACACGTACGTATCGTGGTCACCTGGCTGAGAAAAAGAAGAAAAGATAGGCGGAGATCATGGAAGTACGCGCAAAAAACAAACATTTACCAATCTCTCCGCAAAAATTGCGCCTGGTGTGTGATCAGGTGCGCGGAATGGATGCTACGCAGGCTCGTATTCTGTTGGAATTTATGCAACAGAAGGGGGCACAGCTCGTCGGTAAAACGTTGAACTCTGCGATTGCAAATGCAGAAAACAACTTCGACCTGAACCCGGGTGATCTAGTTATTACTGAGATCTTCGCGGATGAAGGCGCTCGTTTGAAGCGTTTTACTGCCGGTGCACGCGGGCGCTATAAGCCACGCGTAAAGCGCACGGCACACCTGACGATCATCCTAGAAGAGCGAGAGGAAGCGTAAGTTTATGGGTCGTAAAGTAAACCCGATCGGGTATCGTCTTAAGATCAACCGTGACTGGGATGCGCGCTGGTATGCTGAAGGCGAAAAATTCGTTGAACAGTTACAAGAAGACCGTGCCATTCGTAATCACATCGCCAAAACATCTGATCGTGCCGGTATTTCTCTCGTAGAAATTGAACGGTATCCGAATCAAGTTTTGGTCAACATTCACACCGCCCGTCCTGGCATTGTCATCGGACGTAAGGGTGAAGCAGTCAAAAAAGTTAAGAGCGAACTGCAAGATATGACAGGCAAGCAGGTTCGTGTTGAGGTCACCGAGGTTGAAAAACCTGACCTGGACGCGATGCTGGTCGCCAAGAACATCGCCAGTCAGCTTGAGCGCCGTATTGGTCATAGTCGTGCTATGAAGCGTGCGATTGGTCAGGCGATGCGCCAAGGTGCTCAGGGGATTAAGATTCAGGTGAGTGGTCGTCTTTCTGGTGCGGATATGGCGCGTCGTGAACAGATGAATGAAGGGCGTATCCCACGTCACACCTTACGTGCAGCCATTGATTATGGTTTCACCGAGGCATCGACCACCTTTGGGAACATCGGCATCAAGGTGTGGATCTATAAGGGCGAAGTCCTTGATGAAGCAGAAGATAATGGTGGAAATAAGAACAAACGCGCCGGTGGTGACCAGTCGGATTCATAAACTCCTTTCCATAAGGGAGTGTTACCGTCTGGAAAACAGCGCCGGGCACGAGGAGCGTAGGCTATGTTAATGCCAAAACGAGTAAAATATCGTAAGCAAATGCGCGGGCGTATGCGCGGTAAGGCGAATCGCGGTGC
>DAOTXB010000286.1:0-2216 GCA_034435575.1 Anaerolineae bacterium | reverse complement strand
GTGTTTGAATATGAACCTAGCATGACGGCTCAAAAGCTCAAAGCACTGTTTGAAGATCTAAAAGTGGGTCTCATCCCATTGCTGAATCAAATTGTTGCTAATGATAAACCCCTTGAACAGGATTTATGGCGACATGAATACGATCTTTATCAGCAACGGGCATTCTCGTTTGAGATGGCAAAACGTTTCGGTTATGAAATCGATCGTGGGCGTTTAGACATCGCCCCTCACCCTTTTGAGGTCTCATTTACCCGTCAGGATGTACGAATCACGACCCGTTACGACGATCATTATCTGCCAATGGCGTTGTTTGGCACACTTCATGAAACCGGGCACGCACTCTATGAGCAGAATGTTGACCCTACACTGACACGAACCGCACTCACAACGGATTTCCTCGGTCAATATGCTGTGGGTGGGACAAGTTATGGTGTGCATGAATTTTCATCACGGTTATGGGAGAACAATGTCGGGCGCAGTCGGGCATTCTGGGAGCGTCACTTTGGTGAGTTGCAATCATATTTCCCTGAACAGCTTGACGGCGTAGATGTTGATCTGTTTTATCGTGCAGTCAATCGTGTGAAGCCGAGTTTGATCCGTGTGGAAGCCGATGAAGTGACCTATAACTTACATATTATGCTTCGGGTTGAGATCGAAATGGGGATGTTAGATCGTAGTATCAGCCTGGATGATTTGCCGGAAGTCTGGCATACGAAGATGGACGAATATCTTGGAGTCACCCCACCACATGATGGGTTAGGCGTGTTGCAAGATGTCCACTGGTCAGGTGGTGGGTTCGGGTCTTTCCCCGGCTATACCGTCGGTAATGTGATGTCTGCACAGTTTATGGAAGCGGCGCATCAACAACACCCTGAACTGCAAAACACGCTTAATCAAGGGAATTATGATCCTTTATTGGCATGGTTGACTGAAAATATCTATCGTCATGGACGGGCGTTTAATGGCACGGAGTTGCTACAGCGCGTCACCGGACGTGAACTCACCACCGAACCGTATATCGCCTATCTCACACAGAAGTTCACCGATTTATACGAACTTGGCTAACCCATAAAAGAATTCGTGTGTCTACGGGATATTCGTTTTATCACATGGACACACGCTTATTGAATTGCCAATGTCATGCTCTCGTAAGGATTAATTGTAATTTGCACACGATTCCGCGCCACGGCGAGTTCAGCGTCTGGTGATTCCATCAAATTACAAGTGTGTACAGAGGTCACATCCTCCGCAAATGTCAGGGTGGCAGAAGTGCGTTTATTTTGTCGTTCCACCAGACGCACAATCAACGCTTCGGTATTTGCACACTGACCGGAGACGATCCATTGGCGCAGTAAGTTGTGCGACTGCACATGGAGGGAAATATAACTATTATGATTTAGTTTAGTATCAGATAATTTTGCTCAATGAAAAACAAAAAACACCCTCGAAAGTTTCCCTTCAAAGGTGTTCATAAATCATATGAAAGTTGAGAGGCTTCAGTTTGTCGGGCAGGGGAATCAACTCTTGCTTCTTCATATCAGGGTCAATCCGCAAAATACTATACTTGGGCATGCCATAGTAGATTTGACCGTGATTAATGCGTTTATCGACTGCGAACCCGCCATGCAGGTTAACTTCATAATCGCTTGCTTCAACGGGTATGGTATGTAAATCATTACGATGAGTAAAGGCAAAGGGTTTTTCACCACTAGAGATAACCATGAATAGTGTCCTTAATCCTCAAGAAAACGAAGAATACCGGTTGCTCATCAGAGTAGACCGGTATTTTCCAGTATATCCAATAGTAAAATGTTGGTTTATCCAATCGAAAGGCGTTGGCTTATACAGTGACTGTTTCTAATGGGTTTCCGGCAATATTCTCTCCACGGCAATGGAACAGACGGTACGTCTCGTTACCGGGCGCATTCGGGTTAAATTTTGTTTCTAGTGAGAAATAACGCATGGTATAACCCGCACGTCGACGATCACTGGTATTGGCTTCTGCCCCATGAATAATGCGTCCATCGTGTAGTGAACATTCGTTGGGATTTAGCTCAAAGTACACAGCTTGTGCTTCGTCGATAAGGTCAGCGCGAATCTCGGTATCAAACGTGTTGGCATCTTTATCGACTGCGGTATATTCAGAAAATCCGTTGGTATGTGTACCCGGAATCACGCGCAAGCAACCATTTTCTTTATCCGTACGATCCAGCGCC
>DAOTXB010000285.1:0-1605 GCA_034435575.1 Anaerolineae bacterium | reverse complement strand
TGCAGAACGTATTGCGGTCTACAAACTATACGATCAACTTTTGCCGGATGGTGCAGAATCTTTCGGCTTATTGTATCCGGCAGATGCCACCCCACGTCCGGCATTTTATGCTTATCAGACAGTCATTGACCATTTTAATGCCCTTACGCAGGCACAATTGGCACAGACCGAGACGGTTAATGTGGTGCGGTTGACTCATATCAACGATCAACAGACGTTTGTCGCTTGGAACCGCACTGAAGACTCACAGATACTTGAAATTGAGGCAACCACTGATAAAGCCTACTTGATCGACCAATATGGCAATACACAGATTATCCGTCCACAAAATGGCATATTTACGCTGAATTTGCCGGAAGCGATTTGTGAGGAACAGGAAGGGTGTCCGGTGGGTGGAAATGTCAGCATTGTTGTGCAACCCGCAGGTGATAGTGAAATATCAGTTGTTGGATCGGACGATGCGCTGATATTTGAATAAATGCCCGTTACGAAAAATTTAATCGCTGGTAATGCACGGCATTTCGTAGAATAATGATGATATGAAATCAAAATTGAACAGGTACTAGAATGATGAGCGAAACCAAAACCCCGTCCGTGCTCGATAAGCCGGTCAATGAAATACAATTTTCCTATGGTGGGCAGGCAGTCATCGAAGGGGTGATGATGCGTGGTGCACATTCCTTTGCGGTGGGTGTGCGTGATCCTGAAGGGCGCATCGTCGTCCACGAACAACCGTTAAACAAAACACTCTATCGTGGGTGGATCAGCAAAACACCTTTTGTACGTGGTGTGGTTGGCTTGTGGGATGCACTTGGTTTAGGGACACGTGCGTTGATGTGGGCGGCTGATATTGCGCTAGGCGAGGAAGAAGATGTTAATTTTAACGGTCCGATTGGCTTTGCAACTGTCGCATTTTCTCTGGTGTTGGGGGTGGGGTTGTTTTTCCTGTTGCCAACCTCGGCGGCGACTGGGATTGGTTCACTGCTTGGCTTAACGACTGGCGAGGGCGGTTCCGCACCGATTGGGCTGAATGCCACGTTGATTAACCTGATCGAAGGGGTGATTCAACTTGCTTTATTGATCGGGTATATCTGGGCGATTGGATTGATGCCAGATGTAAAGCGTTTATTCGGCTATCATGGCGCAGAACATAAGACGATCAATGCTTATGAAGCCGGTGCCGAACTCACACCAGAAGTTGTCGCGAATTATCCGATTGAACATCCGCGCTGTGGTACTGCCTTCTTGTTGACGGTGGTATTTGTGAGTGTGTTCGTATTTTCATTATTGGGTCGTCCGCCATTTGCACTGCTTATTCTGTCTCGCGTGATCTTAATTCCTGTGATCGCTGGCATCGCTTATGAATTGCTCCGCTGGACGGCGCGTAATATTGAAAAGCCGTGGGTTCGTACAATGGTGAAGCCGAACCTCGCCTTACAACACCTAACCACCCGCCAACCGGATCTGGATATGATCGAGGTGGCGATTGTAGCATTTAAGCGTGTACTACTTTCTGAGCAATTAATCAGCGAAGACGAAGCCGCAATCCCGACTGAACTTAAACCACAGGAAACCACATTCTCCAAACCTGTGGCGGGTGATTGA
>DAOTXB010000284.1:0-12204 GCA_034435575.1 Anaerolineae bacterium | reverse complement strand
GCGGGCAGTAGCATCGCGACTACCTGTGATAACGACTTGCCCATCGTGCGAAAAAGCAACCGCTTCAATTACGCCAGTGTGTCCAATAAATTGCTGGAGCATCGCACCAGATTGTATATCCCAAAGTTGTGCGGTGTTGTCGTCACAACCCGTAAGCAGATATTGCCCATCTGGCGACAACGCTAAACTCAGCACCCGTCCGTCTTTGCCACCAAATCGCCGTATTTCATTGCCAGATTCTGTGTCCCATGCAATGACGACACCTTCATCGTCGGCTGTCACTGCGAAACGATTGTCATCAGCAATTGCTACATCCGTAATCGGTGCATTGTGCCCTTCGAACCGTGTCAAGGGCGTTTCCGACTCTAATGACCACAACATCGCAGTATTATCAGCACTACCGGTGATGAAATTCTGATCGGACGAGGTAAATCTAAGGCTAGTAATCACTGAATCATGTCCATCATAATCTCGTATCAAAGTCCCTGTTACAGTGTCCCACAGCTCAATTTGGTGACTTTCCGTTCCAGTGACGATGTATTGCTGGCTATTTGAAATGGTTGCTGCCGTAACAAATTCATCACGCACAAGAACAAACTCTCGCATGATAGTTCGACGTGTGGTGTTCCACATTCTGTAAACCCCATTGCTCGAAACCGTCATCAAAATTTCGTTGTCCGCAGATAATGCAACTGCACGCATAGTTGTGGCATGTGCGGTATCTAATGCTTGCAGAAAAATACCCGGCTCGGTCTCGTCCTGTACGACCCACAGTCTTGGTACACTATCGAGCGAGCCACTGATTAGGTAGTTTCCATCGGGAGAGAAATCAATAACGGTTACGCCGCTTGTATGCCCTTCTAGTTGTCTGATCAGTTGTCCGCTCCCCGCATCCCATAGGAATAGTCCCAATTCTGAAGGTCCGGATGTGGCGATTGTGCGACCATCAGGCGAGTAAACGATGTTCTGAATACCTGCTCTATGACCAATTAGAAGACCAACTTCATCACCAGTGCCGACATCCCAGATGCGAGCCGTCTGATCTAGACTTCCCGATACAATGCGGAGACCATCAGGCGAGAAGTCTACATCCCAAACACCCGCAGCGTGTCCTTCAAAGCGTCGAATTTCTTCACCTGTTTGCATATTCCACAGCCTCACGGTGCGATCTTGACTGGGTGTTGCCAGCACTGTTCCGTCGGGTGAAAACTTCATGCTATTAACGAGATCTGTGTGTCCGGCGAGTTCGTAACGTAATGCCATGTCTTCCAAAGACCATACCATTACGCGATCATCAATACTGGCTGCTAATAGATGGCCATCTGGCGAAATAGCGAGATGCCGTATAGGTGCCTCACCGGCGAACAAGATTTCAATCTCGTCTCCAGATTCAATATCCCAGAGGCGAATTGTGCCATCATTACCGGCTGTCAAGAAAGTCGGCCGACCCGGGCAAACAACTAACTGGTTGATGGTACCCTCATGTCCAACAAAGCGGTTGAGTTGTTCTCCAGACAACATATCCCAGAGACGCGCGGTCCCGTCTGTACTGGATGTGATGACCTGATTTCCATTTGCTACAAAAGCGATGCCTGTTGTGCCATCTCCAGTATGGCCGACGTAGGTTTGTCGTGAGAATGTGCGGCTCAATGCCTGCAATAACGCGCCATCCGCCTCCGGTGAGTAGCCAATTTCGAGACTACGTAGTGCAAGCAAGGCAGGAATTCGTACATCTTCGCCACGATCTAGAGCAATTTGGCCCTGAGCGGCAAGGCGAATCTGCTCAGCTCTCAAGAAGTTCTCCTGAGCGTTGTCACGTTCGCGTGCCGCTTCATTACCCGAGTTGATTGCAAATATTGACAATCCAATTGCAACAACCGTTGCCAGTGCAAATACACCAACGAGTACACGTAATATCGTTTGAGATCGGCGTTCAAGTGCATCTTCACGTGCTTTGCGTTCTTCTTCTGCTTGTTGTTTTTCTTCTGCTTGAGCGGTGCTGATGTTGATGAAATCTTTTTCGAGTGGTGTTAGAGCAAGCTCTGTTTCTTTCTTCCATTTGATGGCTGCATCAAGGCGTGAACCCGTCAGCAAATAGCTTGTATCTCGCTGATTCTCATGCCATGCATTTGCCGCTTGTGCGATAGTTCGTTGCTCGCGTATATCTTGCCGGCTCTGGTTGAGCCATTGACGCAGACGATCCCATTCACGCAGAATCGCTTCATGGGCAACCTCTACTGTTGGCTGGCGTGTGGATGGGTCATTATCCAGTGATAACAGGCGAGAAGTAGCATAGAGATCAATTACTTCATTCATGAGGTCATTATTGTCTGTGAGTTCGAGAAGTTCTGATTGTGTGACACGTCTCCGCGTATCTTCCGCACCTTCACCCAGTGTGACAAGGCGCAAGAACAACTGTCGAATCATCTCATGGCCGTTTTTGTCCAATTCTGAGTAAATCTCGTCCGCCCGATTCGCAAGCGCACCACCAGTTCCGCCAATTTCCTGATAGGCTACACGGGTTAACCTGCGTCCTGTACGACGCTCAAACAACTCAGTGAGAGCGTATTGCAAGAGGGGCAAAGCACCAGGTTGATAATGAACATCCGACACAATCCGGCTAACAAGTCCATCTTCAAATGTCACACCTTGATAATTTGCTGGTTCACTGATCGCTTGCTCTAACTCCTCTGCATTGAGAGGTAAAACGGTTTCAACACGATCTCGAATTAAATCACCAAAATCTGGATACTGGAGTGGTCGATCATAATAGTCTGCACGCAACGTCACGATCACACGAACGCGACTCCGTCTGTTGGTAGCTGTTGCATACAATAAGTTCAAAAAATGTTGGCGACAGCTTTCGTCGTCAACGAGCGTAAAGACTTCCTCAAACTGATCTATCACCACTAGAAGTTCGCTGTCATCATCGGGTAGTAGCATATCTGCGGCGCGTACCAATCCTCGTTCATCGCGCTCCAATTGTTCGCGTAAATCTAGATTTTGTGCGCTAGCGACATGATATAAAGCAACTTCAAGTTCATCTAAAGGACGATCACCGGGTAACATCTCAGCGATGTACCATTTTTCTGACCCTGCGAGATCACCGCGCCAGAGTGCTGGAATCATGCCTGCTTTCACGACGCTCGATTTACCACTGCCTGATGGACCCACGACAGCAAGAAAACGATGATATTCCTCAGCTTCCTTCAAACGGCTCAACAGTTTATTGATTAGTTTGGTTCGTCCATAGAAATTAGTTGCGTCAGCCGCGTTGAATGATTGCAATCCCCTGTACGGATTCTCTGGTGCAGGTAGGTGCCCTGTTGTTGCATCACCTTGTGGTTTCTGGATAACGAAGTCAAGATTACGCGCACGAGCAATTGCTTGCACACGGCTCCGAACATTCAATTTACGGTAAATGCTATTGATATAAGATTTAACTGTCGATTCTGCCAGCACAAGAGCATCAGCAATTTCACGATTGGTTTTGCCAGCGATAATCAGTTGCATGACTTCCTGTTCACGCGGAGTCAATAGCTCAACAAGGCTGGCTGAAGTCGGTGTCACGTCCAGTTGAGCAGCCTCACGCAGTGCTTGCATCATGTCAACGACAGTTTGAAAGCGATACTTGGGGTCTTTCGCTGTCGCTTTTTGAATAACATAATTTATACTGACGCTAATTTCATCATCAAGCATTGTAACATCGGGAATCGGGTCGTTGAGGTGTTTATAAATGTAAGTTATCTTATCGACTTTTGAAAAGGGATGTTGTCCTTCTAACATTTCATACAATACAATGCCAAGACTATATATATCTGTTTGTGGAGTCACCGCTTCACTGAGTGCCTGCTCAGGAGCTAAATATTCCGGTGAGCCGATGAAGCTGTCTGGTGCTGTGAGATTCTGCGAGGTTGCATGATCCTTCGCAATCCCAAAATCACTCAAATAACCGTTACCATCTTCATCTAACAGTAAGTTGCTCGGTTTTATATCACGATGAACAATCTGGTTACGATGAGCGACATGCAGTGCCTGTGTAATCTGGCTCAGAATGTTGATGGCTTCTTCAATGCTTAAGTTACCGTTCGTACGAATGTAGTCAGCGAGGCTACCTCCACCTAGATAGCGCATCACCAGATATGCACCGTCCGGGTCACGCCAGTAATCATGTAACGGAACGATAAAGGGATGTTCTAGTCGAGCAATGATTTGCGCTTCAGCTTCAAAGCGCCGAATGAATTCAGGCTGATTCGCTAAATGGGGATTAATAACTTTAACGGCAACTTCTCGATTGACAGCCGATTGGAACGCACGATAAACCGTACCGAAACCACCCTGTGCAATTTCTTCGGATAGCTTATAACCTTTAATTTGCTGATCCAATAATGTTGCCATATGTTTTGTCCCGTTCACATTACTTGCAAACATTATACGCGAAGTAAAGGTGCCTATGGCAACATTACCAACTTTTTACCACCCCCCAAATTCACTAGTTCTCACGGCTAGGCTAGGCATATTGATAAATATTAGTGCATAGGTAAACCACAGATGTTGGTAGTGGTTAAAAGGTAAGTGGTGAGAGTGATTTGATACACGAACCGCTTGATACAAGAAACCACTACGTATACTTGTCGTTCATGCGGCAGTGCAAACATTATTAAAACGGAACAAACAAATGTGGCAACCCACAATATCATTGCAAAGAGTGTGGTGTGTATCGGGTGCTAAAGCCTAAGCAACATCATTCAGGTCAGACATTGTTGTTAACTTTCACAATAAGTCATGATCTCAATATTGTCCGACGTAGAAAGTGCTGGCTGAGAGGGTTACGGCATCCTGAGGATGCAACGCGACTGCGAGGTCGCGTATAGCAATGCAAAGCGATATAGAGATCGACAACGAAATTCAAAATACTAAAACCTAGATAACGCCTTAGTTCAAAATCACTTATGCATTCAAGGGTAGATGCACGACAAGGGTGGTGCCATCGGTAAACGTTTCGTCGAGTTGTAGACTGCCATTGTGCAATGTGATGATATGTTGAGCGAGGGTTAAGCCCAAACCAAGCCCCTTGCTCTTAGCCGTATCCCGTTTTGTTGGGCGGTTGTGCAGGATATTTTTTATCGTTTGTGCTTCTGTGAGCGTGCCATAATTACGAATAGTGATGACAAGATTATCATCCTGTTTGATTTGTGAGATCACAACGGGTTGATCTGATGATGAAAAATCAAGCGCATTGCTCACAATTTCTGCTAATGCATGGCGCAGCGTGTCCAGGTTGCAAGTTATTTGCATCTCTTGATCGTCTAGATCAAACATAATTTCACCCTGTGGACGCTCATAGGCAAAGTTGCGGGATAGATTGACCACGCCCGTGAGTAATGCCCAGAGTGAGGTCACGCATTGGTTATGTGCTACAAAACGGGCATCGATTGATCCGGATTCCAATCGTGCCTGAAAAACGATCTGCTGTAATAGATGGATGATGCGATTGTTGCCAGTACGGTAGACTGACATCATATCTTGCATTTCTGCTGGCAACGTATGTAAAAACTGAGATTCTATAAGGGCGGTTGACAATTTCATCGCAGTCAACGGATTTTTGACCTCATGGGCTAAGGTGCGGATCAATTTCTCATTGCCAACGTGTAACTCTTGACGTGTGAAATTGATGATCCTCGAGTGACGCTCAAGACGGACATGTATCGCAGAAAGTAATTCTTCGTGGGTGAAGGGCTTGGTTAAATAATCATCTGCACCCAGCGCCATACCGAAACGCACATCACGATTATCTGACTTCGCGGTTGAGAAGATGAACGGGATTGGATGGGAACCATCATCCACTTGAAGCGCCTTTAAAACCGCATAGCCATCCATTTCTGGCATCATCACATCACAGATAATCAGATCTGGCTGAAGGGACTTTGCAAGATCAAGCCCCTCCCGTCCATTTGTCGCTCCAACTGCCTCAAAACCTTCAAACGATAGGATGTCGAGGATTTCTTCTCTTAAGGGTGCTTCGTCATCAATAACAAGTATGCGCGTCATAATTACGTTTCCTCTGATATTTCTTATATTGCCTGTTGCATCAGGCGTTGTTGCCGTGTTTTGATAGCAGACAAAAGCTCATCATGGGTAAATGGTTTTGTCAGATAATCGTCAGCGCCTAATTCCATACCATAGCGCATGAATGAACGGTCACTGTGTGCAGTCAAGAAGATGAATGGGACTGATGATAATGAGGGATCAGCGCGAACTTTGTTCAGTAGTTGATAGCCGTCCATTTGTGGCATAGCAACATCACAAACAATCAGATCAGGCTTGCCGACCTCAATTTGTTGTAAACCGGAGGCACCATCGTGGGCACTAATGACATCATAGCCCTCAAAACTCAGCATATCGACAACTTCTTCACGCAATGGGGCTTCATCATCAATGACAAGTACACGCACAGCCGTTGAGGTAAGGCTATGGATTGTTGCACCCTGACCATATTTGCGAAGTGCTTGTTCAACCGTGTCTATCATAATAATGTGGGAGCGCAATTTCTTATTGATTTTCACGAACATTGCGATAGCAGTTTTTGTCTTTTTATCGCCACCAATGAACACAACCTTTGCCTGATTTTTTGGTAATGTAGCGACCATTTTCTTCCACATCAGAAGCGATCCATCAGGGAGTGATTTGCTGTTGGTAAAGTCGATGAGCATATGCACTTGATGCGACACACTTTCTGTCATGCCATAGCCACGTTCCAACATCGCCTCGAAGTTTTGCCAGTTCCAGTTACCGTTTAGTTCGTAATACAGGACTTTTTTCTTCTCGCTGATCCACTTTACATTTGCGCCCATTTTTGCCCGTCCAAAGTGCTATTTGATAAGATACTTTAAGCATAGTAAAAATTAGGGGTGCTGTATATTCGGGTATTCACGTATTTATATAGTTTCAACTACGGGTTTCTACGTAATTCACAAAAGAAGTGCAGTTTTGCGCCTTAATATAACCAGATTATGGGAGTTCTTGTGACAAAAATTTTGGTCATTGATGA
Source organism: Anaerolineae bacterium (assembly GCA_034435575.1). Taxonomy (GTDB): domain Bacteria; phylum Chloroflexota; class Anaerolineae; order Aggregatilineales; family Phototrophicaceae; genus JAVJSU01. The sequence goes on along the minus strand of DAOTXB010000284.1, from coordinate 5,153 downwards.
TGAGATTGATTTATTAGAAGAAATAGCCGACATGTTGATATTTGAGGGCTATGACATGTTCAAGGCAGAGGGTGGCGAACAGGGCTTACAGCTAGCTCGAGAAGAAAAACCTGATCTGATCGTCTGTGATATTAACATGCCAGATATAGATGGTCACGAAGTTTTGGAACGCTTACGTCAAGATTCATTCACATCCTCTATTCCCTTTATCTTCCTAACTGCCCGTGCACAACCCACAGAAATTCGTGAAGGTATGAATCTGGGTGCGGATGATTATTTAACCAAGCCCTTTGAACAAACAGCGTTATTAAAAGCCATTCACACCCGATTAGCTAGAAAAACTACCTATGAGCTTCAGCAGTTACGTCAATTTTCGCAACGATTGGTCATTTTCCAAGAAGCGGAAAAACAGAATCTTGCTCATCAGCTACACAATAGTGTCTTAAATGCACTCGCCGGGCTTAAGATCAACCTCAACATCATCGATCAGCTACCAGTCAATGCTCGTGCAAATTCCTTGCAAAAAGTGCAGTCCATCACAGATGACATTGTGACATTAGTGAAAGAAATTTCTGAAGACCTATATCCGGGTGTTATCCAACATTTGAACTTATTGGAAAGTATGATCTGGTATGTAAAACGTTATGAAACAGAGACCGGCATAAAAGTTCATTTTCAATACGGTACACTCAATATAGAGTTTGATGAACACCTGAAAATAACGCTGTTCCGTATTGTGCAAGAAGCGCTAGTAAATATCCACCAACATGCCAACGTCAATGAGGCGTGGTTTCAATTATGGATGGAAGGGCAACAACTGCATCTCAATATTCAGGATGAGGGCAGCGGATTCTATGTCGAAGATATTATTCGCCAACCACAATTTACCGGCATTATCGGCTTACGGGAACGTGTGAGCTTATTAGACGGTGAAATAACCATACTTTCTTCACCAGCGAATGGGACACAGATTGCCGCTCACATTCCACTCAACGGCTCTCCCGTTATGCCGGAGCGTAATCTAGCGCCGACAGTCCCCTTTGTCTCACCAGCTAAATATACCACCCCAACACTTTCTCTACTTTTGATCGACGAGAGCACACTGGTTCGGGAAGGTATTCGCACCATACTCTCTGAAGCACCCGTCTTTTTCGTCGCCGGGGAAGCGGACAATGCACAACAGGGATTGGCATTAGCAAAAGACGGTAAACCGGACATCATCATTTTGAGTTTTTCGCTGAATGATATGGATGGTTCAACCTTGATTCCTGAACTGATCGCGCTGGAAAATGCGCCAGGGATATTGGTGTTGTCAAATTATGACACGCGCATTTATGCACAGAATGCCCTCAAACAAGGGGTTATGGGCTTTATCGGAAAAACAGCAAGCGCAGAACAATTGCTAGCGGCTTTGACAAGCATAGTAAGAGGAGAGACCTACGTAAGCCCTGACTTTTTGCCATTAGACGAAACAGTTGACGATGATACACATCAAATGATGGATTCATTTAGCACACTCACAGGACGTGAACGCGAAATTTTCTCCTTATCAGTGAAAGGATATACCAACGCACAGATCGCAGAGTCTCTAGTTATCAGCCCTAGAACCGCAGAAACCCATCGCCTGAATATGATGCGTAAATTAGGGCTAAAAGGGCAAGCCGCGCTGATGCGTTTCGCGGTAGATCATGGATTGTTGTAAGGAAAAACAACAAATTTGTGCTATCAAGCAAATTGCTGGATTTTTGAAAGGATGACATCAATCTCGAAGGGTTTAACAATGTATCCATCAATGCCTAATGATAGGCTATTTTCAATTTCTTCTTGACTAGCGCTCGCCGTTAACATCACAAATGGAATGTGATCTGTACGCGGATTCGCCTGTAGGCGCTCGAACACCTCATTTCCGTTGATTCCGGGCATCATCATATCGCAGAGAATAAGATCAGGAGCTTGTTCCAGCGCCATCTGAAGCCCACTTTCACCATCACTCGCTTCTAATACCCTATACTCTTCATATTCAAGAAATTCTCGTACTTCTTCTCGCAGTTGTGCTTCATCTTCAATAATCAGGATAGTCATCATCGGTTTAGTCTCGTCACCATATCTAGGTTTCAATGCGTATAAAGTGGAAAATCAACGGTAAATGTTGTGCCTTCATCGACCTTACTCTGGAATGAGACACTACCGCCATGTCGCTCTACAGCGTGTTTTGTAATTGCTAATCCCAGACCTGATCCGGGAATGCCTGTAACATTCGAGGCACGGAAAAACTTGGTAAATAGCTTGGTGTGATCTTCTTCTGGAATACCGATACCCTCATCTTTTACCGTAAAAGTGACCAGATCATCTTTTTTATTGATGTCTACATGGATAGGGGATTTGTCCGGTGAATATTTGATTGCATTTGAGATCAAGTTCGTTAGGATGCGATGCAATAAATGTGTATCGGCAAAAATTTCTACATCATCCGGTTCATCACAGGCATATATAATGAGATGCTCAATTCCCATATCCTGAAATTCTTCGATAATGCTCTGAGTATAACCATTGAGGTTGATGATCTCAGGATTAATCTCAATCGCATTTGCTTCAATTTTTCCGATAATAAGCACATCATCTAAAAGACTGGTCATATGTGCTATTTGATTACGAATCTTTTGATACCGTTTTGCTTTTTGCTCTTCGGTCATACGATCATGATAACGTTCCAATGATTGCACACTCGCCTGAATGGTTGCCATCGGTGTGCGGAACTCATGAGAAGCCATAGAAACAAAGCGTGATTTAAGCTCATTGAGTTCTATTTCACGGATGAGCGCATCGCGTATCACCTCTTCTGCGTGTTTGTGGTCGGTGACATCTCTAAAATATACCGATACACCGGATTTATGCGGATATATACGCACTTCAAACCACACAGCCAAGGGATCATGGTATTCAGTAAACGAAGCAGGTTTATTGGATTTTATGACCCGATCATGCGCTTTTTTGAAGGCATGAGCGACATTTTCAGGAAAAGCCTTTTGAATATCTAAACGGTGTTCTTCTGTTTGTATGAAAACTTGCGCGGCTTTGTTGATATAAGTAATCTGCCAATGATTATCAATAGTGAAAAACGCATCGCGAATACTATCTAATGTATCCCATGTTTGCTGATAGGCGATTTGCAATGCTTGATGCGTGTCCACCTGCATTTTGTGCTGGCTCTGTTGTTCAAGTTCTAGGACAATCAACATCGCATGATTTTTCAGAAGACCCATATCTTCATCAGTCCAATCACGCGGTTTGTTGTCCATAACACCAAGCACGCCAATTACGTGTTCTTCTGCCGTAGTCAATGGAACAGCCACATAGGACAGGATGCCCAATTGATTTACTATCAACGTATCGCGTAATTGTGAATTTTGTCGTGTATCTTGAACATAATTTGTAGCGCTTGTGGTGATTACAGGCTCAGACAAAATCGCTAAAATTGACTTCTGTTCAGTGATAGATAGTGTTGTTGGTAGCCCCAGCACATGATAAAACGCGTGCCCTTCAGCGCCAGATAATGAGATAAACACTGCGGAGAGGTCGAACATTTCACGGATTAATCGCGCAATTTGTTCAATCATCGGGCTTTCATCTAAATCTAAAGTCGTCAACCTACTCACGTAATCATTATTTGACGATGTGGGTTGAATAATGTCTGCATCAATCATGGAATATCTCTTACTATAAATATTGAATCGGTCTAACAGTCAATAATGAAAAAGCGTATGTTGATTTTCCCTCAAATGACCGTTTAATAGCACACCTTGTTCTTAAATATACTAATATCTTACTTTACTTTTTTTGAAAATACCCTTAAGATATTAATTACGATAATATTGTTCCACATTTCATTTTAGCTTTTCATAACATCTAACATACTGATGAACAACATTCACATATCATGAAAGGCGAAAGTGAAGCAAATGCCGTTAGAAAAAGAATGGTATGCGTTCTCGCAGAGTCTTCCAATCAGTGTAGTCTATCAAAACAATAATGGCGAGATTGTCTATGCAAACAGCGTTGCAGAAGAGGTGCTTGGCTTAACATTAGAACAACTTCAGGGAAGCGTCACTATTGACCCGCTATGGCGTTCGATCCATGCGGATGGCTCCCCCTTCCTCAGCGAAGATTACCCCGCTACACAGGTCATAACAACGCATAAAGCTGTTTCTGATATTGTTATGGGTGTCCATAATCCAAAACTTGATGAAATCCGATGGTTAAAGATTGATGCCATGCCCGTTTTTCATCCTGAAGATAATCACTTGCATCAGGTTGTGAGCATATTTAGCGATATCACACCTTTAATAGAGGCAGAAGCCGAACTCAAAGCGAGTGAGGAGCGTTTTCGTGCGACCTTTGAGCAAGCCGCAGTAGGGATCGCCCATGTTGCGCCCGATGGCAGTTGGTTGAAAGTCAACCAGAAAATATGTGATATTGTCGGCTACACACAAGAGGAACTTCTGGCGAGCACTTTTCAAGATATTACTCATCCAGATGACCTTGAAATTGATGTTAGCTATGTTGAACAGATGCTCGCGGGTGACATTGATAATTACTCGATGGAAAAACGGTATATTCGTAAAGATAAATCGATTATTTGGGTCGATCTCACAGTATCTTTGGTGAGGGATGGGGCGGGACAGCCTAAATACTTTATTTCCGTCTTGCAGGATATTATGGAGACCAAAAAATTCGAGGCGCAGATGCACCTACTCAACCTTACTCTACAACAACGTTCCGCTGAACTTCAGGTGACGAACGCAGAGCTAGATGCTTTCGCCTATACAGTTTCGCATGATCTACGTGCACCTTTACGAGCAATTTCTGGTTTCTCGAAGATCCTTCGTACAAGATACACCGATGATCTACCGGACGAAGCACGACACTATTTAACCCGTGTAGCGAATGGCGCAAAACGCATGGGGCAGTTGATTGATGGTCTCTTAGATTTTTCGCGAACAGGTCGTCAGAGTATACACAAACAACGGGTGAAGCCAGCAGGTATCATCGCGGACCTTCTCCTTGATTTTGAGTCGGATTTGCAAGAAAAATCGATTCATGTAGAAGTTGAGACATTGCCTGACTGTATGGCAGATGCAGGTTTGCTCAAAGTC
>DAOTXB010000283.1:0-12054 GCA_034435575.1 Anaerolineae bacterium | reverse complement strand
GGTCGCCGTTTAAAGGCATATAACCCGAACATCAAAATTATTTCCTTGCAACCGGATTCGCCTTTTCATGGATTAGAAGGCTGGAAGCACATGGAAACTGCCATCGTACCGGGCATTTTTGATACAGAGGTCGCGGATTATAACTTCGGTGTGAGCACCGAGGAAACGCAAGAGATGGCGCGACGTTTAGCCCGCGAGGAAGGGTATCTTGTCGGGATTAGTGCGGCGGGGGCGATGGTCGGTGCGTTGAAGGTCGCTGAACACATCGCCCAACAGGGCGAAGCAGGTACTGTCGTCACGCTGTTCCCTGATAATGCCTATAAATACCTCAGCGAATCCTTCTGGACGAAGTAGCAGAGGGATATAAATCACCCTAAAATCAAGCCACCAGCATAGATGTATACTGGTGGCTTTTTGCGCTTGTGTTACTTGACGATTAATTGGCACTTGCTCAGTCTCCGACGATCAACGCTTGTTGCTCAACGGTGAAATCAAACGCGAGATCAAAAATTCCTCGTCCATCTACCTCGGCTCTCATTAAATTAAGTGTATGCCCCGCACCCTCAATCGGATAAAACGCATAAGGTACACCCGTTGCTTCGTATTGATCGCGCAACATTTCCGCCTCAATGAAGGGTACTAGACGATCCTCAGTACCATTCATAATCATGATCGGCGCATCGGTTTCATCGTAAGTTTCGATACCATACACAACCTCAATTAATGTGTTCGCTGCCGGGGTCATTGATAACGCAATGACGGTGTGAACCTCTGCGGGTTGATCCAGATTTGTACTCGCCAATGTCGGATCATCTTCCAATGTGAGTTCATCACGGTAGATTTCCGCGTCTGTTGTGCCTAGCATGATTGCCAACGATGCCCCGGCAGACATACCAAGAGCTGTGACATAATCGGTGTTGATCTGGTAGGTATCTGCGTTGGCATAAAGCCAGCGCACGGCGGCTTTTGCATCACGGCTGGCGGCGTAAATTGCCGTTACTGCATCTCCACCCTCTGTATGTTCTTGGATACCATCTTCCCAAGATTGGGGAATAGTGCCGTAATCACCTGCTAGACGATAGTCAATTGAAATCGTCACCCAACCGCGTGTAGCATAGTATTCAGCCATCCGAACAAAGCGCCCATCATCGCGGCTACCTAAACGAAATGCACCACCATGTATGATAACCATCACAGGACGATTACCGGGCGCACTAATAGGCTCATACACATCTAAGCGTAAATCCATCTCTTCGGCAGAGTCACTTCCCCACTCATCATGGGTAAGACCCTGTGCATAGGTGTGTGTAGTTACTTGCGTCTCAAACTGCGATTCTGCGTAAACCACTGGCGAGGTATTTATCTCACTTGCAGTTTCCTCTTGGGCATTCACGTTACTTATCATGAGCGGGATAAGTAGATATAGTGCGATGAGTAAAGTTTGCTTCTTCATGAGCGTGATCCTATCTTTGTTGATTTCCTATAATGTGCATCCCATTCTTAGACAATGAGGACACGTCAATGATTTCCGTGGATAGCATTATTGGGCTGTGCAATCAACGCGCAGCGGGCTATCCAGCGCATTAACCATAGTCACTATAAGAGACATTTGTCTCATACACAAAATCAGATTATAGTGCGGTAAAGGCGGTGTCAAGCAATTTTGAAGAAGTGAGACAAAGGGGGAAAAATTGTATCACATCAAGGACGATCAACGGTCTATTCGGTCTAGCGAGATGCTCTATGACGGTCTAGCAAGGTTGATGCACGAAAAACTATTTGATTCAATTTCAGTAACCGATCTTGTCAGAGAAGCACAGGTTGGGCGCGCAACGTTTTATCGCAACTTTGATGAGATTGAGGATGTTTTGAAACTAAAGTGCGATCAAATTTTTGACGGTTTAATGGCATATTTTTTTGAATACATACAAACAAACGTTTCGCAAATCAACAGGAATTATCGACTTATCAAGCCACTATTGCGCTATTTTAACGATCATTCTGACATAATCGAACTTCTGATAGTAGCTAATCGATTGGATATGGTTGCACAGGCTTTACGCAGGATTTTAGCACCCTTCAAATCACAATTTACTTCGCGGTTTGACATTGAAGATGAATATGTGGATTTTGGTTTTGAAATGCGGATCGGCATAATCACTAATGTGTTGGTTCACTGGATTAAAATGGGTAAGAAACAAGACCCTGATGAACTGGCGGACAGATTAGGCACCATGACGGAGATTATGCTGACACAAAAGGAATTGCTGTAAACCAATCCCTTGACCTAGTGCGCACTCTAGGTTGTAGACTAGGGCGTAGACCGTCAAACATACACGGAGCGCCCCATGAGCAAAAGTTACACCCCCGCAGAAATTACCCAAATCACTGGCGTGGGCATCCACACTCTGCGCTATTATGAGCGTATCGGCTTGCTTGACCCTGTGCCCCGCGCCCTTAATGGTCACCGCCGTTATCGTGAGCTAGACATCAAACGGCTAGATTTTCTCAAACGCGTCAAGGCGACGGGCATGGGCATTAAAGAGATGTTGTACTATGTCGAATTGTTCCGGCAGGGCGATTCCACCATCACGGAACGGCGAGAAATCCTTGAAGTACATCGCGAAAAAGTCCGCGAGCAACGCGCACAACTGGACGAAACACTCGACCTTCTCGATTTCAAAATTGAGAATTATGTGCAACGGGAAAATGCAGAAAATTTGCAGGTAGAGCTTGGCAATTAAGCGCGATGGGCTGATCTTTAAAGCCTAATAACAAAATATACTTCCCAACCAAAAAATCAGTTCTAGCAACTCAAAACACAAAGGACAAAGCGCATGAAAATTGGATTTATCGGACTCGGTATCATGGGTAGGCGTATGGCAGGGCACCTATTAGCCGATGGACACACGCTGACCGTTCACAATCGCACCCACGACAAAGCTAATTCATTGATCGCTGAGGGCGCAACCTGGGCAGAGTCTCCGCGTGCAGTTGCGGAAAATTGTGATGTGTTGATTACCATGCTCGCGCACCCTGATGCGGTGAGAGCGGTGGCACTCGGCGATGATGGCTTTCTACAAACACTCAAGCCAGACGCATTGTGGGTGGACTGTAGCACGGTCAATCCGTCATTTTCCAAAGAAATGGCGACCACAGCCATCCAACAGGGATTGCGCTTCATTGATGCCCCGGTTGCCGGTTCAAAAAATCAGGCGGCAAACGCAGAACTTGTATTTTTTGCTGGTGCTGATTCTGATGACCTTGCGACGATACAACCGCTGTTTGATGTGATGGGACGTGCTACCGTGCATGTTGGTGAGCCTGGCATGGGCACATCGCTCAAAATGGTCGTCAACGCCATGTTAGCGACGGCGATGGCATCTTTTGCAGAAAGTGTCGCGCTCGGTAAATCGCTCGGCATCAGCGAGGAGACTCTGCTCAAGGTGTTGGTCGGTGGTCCTATCTCCGCACCCTTCATCGGCTTTAAGCAAGACAAAATCACATCTGACGATTATGATGCGGAATTCCCCTTGCAGTGGATGCATAAAGACCTGCAACTGTTCACTACATCTGCCTATGAAACCGGCGCACCCTCCCTACTTGCTTCCGTTACCAAAGCACTCTATCAGGATGCGATCAACGCGGGGCATGGTGAGGATGACTTTTCCGCGATTTATGCCTATTTGAACAGGGATTCATAATTCACATATCCGACATTAATCTCATACCTACGGGTGGCTTCTGCTGATTTGTTATACTAAATGCAATATTTTGAGAATGTTCCCGTAGGTGATTTGTATGATGAGTAGCATCAGCAGAATCATGAGGCTCCTGTTGGTCGTTGCAGGCGGTGTGGCGTTATCTCGCTTTATGCGACTCAGACAACCGAAACAGGTAAACCCTGCACCTGAATCCCTGATTCTTACGCCAGAAACAGATATTATCGCAACCCGTACTGCTGACGGTGCGGTGCATATTCGCTGGACAGAACCGTTGGGCGAAGTCAAAATCTATAGTGGTGTAAAGCCCGATGACATTGCTACCGATACACCACTCGCCACAACCGAAGCGCAGGAGGTGACCCTCACTGTACTTGACCCGAAATTGCGCCATTATTTCGTGCTACAAAGCGATGTCGGGCGATTTATGGTTGCGGAACGTGTTTTCTCTTTAGAAGGCGCGGTTAATTTTCGTGATCTTGGCGGTTACATGACCGAAGATGGTCGACGAGTGCGCTGGGGGTGTGTCTATCGTTCTGGCACGTTGACCAACCTTACCGATGGCGATTTAGACCTACTCACCAGTGGAGAGATTAAACTGATTTGCGATCTGCGTACCGATGAAGAAGTCGCAGATGAGCCGGATCGTGTGCCAGATGGTGCAACCTATCGACACATCCCCGTACGTAACGAAAATGCCCCCTCCAGACTTGAGCGCCTCGTCGGGATGCTTTTCAAACGATCACAATTACAGCAGATTCTTCAGGATACGTATACACGCGTGACGATTGATGAAAATCCTGACGTAATTGGCGATATACTGAACGCTATCACCGACAAAGCCAACTTGCCGATGGTGATTCATTGTGCCGCGGGTAAAGACCGCACCGGCATTGTCAGCGCGATTTTGTTGGCGGTTCTGGGTGTGCCGGATGAAACAATTATCGCGGACTACACCTTGAGCAACCATTACTATGAAAACTTCCGTGAGATTGCTGACCGTGCCATCGGTCATATGAACCGCCTCGGCTTTAGTGCAGATAGTGTCTATCCATTCTTAGTGGCGGATGCCAACACATTACGCGTAACGTTAAATCACATTCGCGACACTTATGGATCTATTGAGTCCTATTTGAATGATAAAGCAGGTGTGAGCATTGAGGCACAGGGGCAACTACGTGACATGCTACTGGTATGATTTTCACGCGAAAAACGATCTAAATACTTGAGAAATATGTGAAAAAACCGTAAAGATTCTAGCGGTTCATGCCCTTACCTTATATTATGGAAGCATATTTAGTGAAGAATTATTGAATCTTATGATGCATATTGGAACATCTTTACACTGGTTTTTGATCGGACTTGCGAGTGCAATTTTCTTGTTCTTCTGCTCGCCGATGACTGCGTCCGCAGATTTTCAAACCGACCCGAATTGTGATCTAGCGCTTGGTGCATGGCAAACCGCGCCGGTGATGTCGCCAGCAGACACCTTTCATCTGGAAGGTGGTAGTGTGGTGATTGATGACCGTTTATACCTACTTAGTGGCTATAATAGTGGCAATCCGTTCACTGTTTATGATCGCGTAAGTGTCTATGATTTTACGACTGATTCATGGATGCTCGGTGCGGGTGCTACACCTTTCGGTGCAATTCCTGTTGGCAACACCCACGTACAGGCGACGTCTGATGGGCAGTTCATCTATATGGCGGGGGGCTTTCCGGTGGCTAATGGCTCATTGCCAACGGATATTGTCCGGCGTTATGATACAGCGACGCAGGTCTGGTCGCTGATGCCACCTCTCCCGCAAGCCCGTGCTAGTGGTGGATTTGTCTATAATAGCGTAACCAATAATTTGCATTATATGGGTGGCTTACCGGATGATCGTGCAACCGATCAACCTGATCACTGGACACTTGATTTAGCCAATCCCGCCGCGAATTGGGTGGCACAGGCAAACATGCCGAATCCGCGTAATCATTTCCAATCAGTAGAAATTGACGGCAAAATTTATGCGGTTGGTGGGCAAACCGGTCACGATGGACCACATGCGGATACCCGCTTGTTGCATGTGTATGACCCGGCGACCAATCTTTGGACACAATTAGCCGATATGCCCATTTCACGCTCACATCATGAAACCGCGACAATGGTCGTCAATGAGCGCATTGTCATCATTGCCGGTAGCGCCAGCTTAGAAGGTCAAGATCAAGTAGCGAATGTGACTACCTATAATCCACAAACCGACACCTGGACAGAACTCATGCCCATTCCGATGCCACTTTACGGTGCTTATGCGGGCTATCACGATGGACGCATTATCGTGACGGCGGGCGGACTGACGAACTTTAATTTACAGCAGAATAGTTGGTCGAATACGTTGGTCGAAGATTGTGCGCCTGTGGTCGTTGCTGTGCCGACATCAACACCATCGCCAGTGACGAATCAGCCTGTGACCAATACGATCACAACCCAGCCACAAATCAGCGTGTTTGACCCTGCAATCAGTAAGATTGGATTTTTGCTACCGGGTGATTTAGGCGCACAGGATGAACAGATCGAATGGGCGGTTACGGTGCGTAATAACGGCAATGTGGTCGGTTCAAACATCGTCATTACGGACACTGTTCGCCCGGAACTACGGGTTGATGATGTGACCACAAGCGCAGGTATTGCCACCATTACTGGACAAACGGTTCAAGTCATTATCCCACAACTCGCCCCCGGAGAAACGGTAAGCATTAGCATCTTTACCACTGTTATGGAAGGTGGCGCGGTCATCAATAATACCGCGTGCTTGACGGCAGACAACCTGGATGATATTTGTGCCACCGGGCAGGCGATTTCTCAGTTACCGGCGACAGGTGAACCACCATTAGAACGTGTGCTGTTTGAACTTGTGATCGGGATGTCGCTTGTGCTCGCCGGGATGATCGTGGTGCTGATGTCCGTTGCTAATCTGGTAGAAAACGAATCAACCTAAACGCGCGCGTGTTGCACGATTTTACCTGCCAATAGGGGTAAACAACGATGGAAGATTCGATTCTTATTGCCGGGCATATCAACATTGAAACCACCCTCAAAATTGATGGTTTCCCCTATGACTATGTGCCCGCACGGTATCCATTTTTCGGGATAAATTCAACGGTGTCCGGCGTTGGATTGCATATCGCAAAAGCCCTGACCACGCTCGGTCATACAGTGCAATTGTTGTCGTTGATTGGTGATGATGCCGCCGGTGCGCTAGTAAAGCATACACTTCAGGATATTCATATCGATCCAACACACGTCGTTGCTCAATTAGACTCAACCTGTCAATCTGTTATTCTCTATGATCCCCACGGCAAACGTGCGATCAATACCGATCTCAAAGATATTCAAGATCAGACCTATCCTGTAGAAAGTTTTGAACAAGCATTATCTAAAACTTCGCTGGCGGTGTTGTGCAATATCAACTTCACTCGCCCGATGCTGGCAAAAGCACAACATGCTGGTATACCAATTGCTACGGATGTCCACGCTATTGGCACGATTGACGATCATTATAATGCCGATTACATGCGCCACGCGACAATCCTCCTTCAAAGTCATGAAAATTTGCCAGATACGCCTGAGTCATGGGTGAAGTCACTCTGGAAAACATATGGTACGCCAATTGCGGTGGTCGGTTTGGGTACGGACGGCGCTTTACTGGCTGTACGAAAGGATCATTTCATTGAACGCATCCCTGCGGTGTATACGCGCCCTGTTGTGAACACTATCGGTGCTGGCGATGCATTGTTTTCTGCCTTTCTCCATACCTATTCACGCAAACAAGACCCATATCTAGCGATCAAAAAGGCAATTGTGTTCGCGTCCTATAAGATTGGTGTAGCGGGTGCGGCAGACGGCTTCCTCGACGCGACAGGCTTGGAGGATTGGTACAATACCCTGTCTTCGACTGAATAATCGCACATGGTCAAGTGATGCACCGTCCCGTATCATAGAGCGCATGATACAAACAGATACAAAGGTGAACGATGGCGAACCCATGTGATTATCTTGCAGAAATTGCTGAAGATTTTGAGATTCTGACTTCTCGGCAGGATCAATTATTGACTCTCCGTCAGTATGGAGATTACCTTGATGCGATGGACGCTCATCTTAAAACGGACTCCGCGCTTGTGCCGGGGTGTGCCTCTGCAACGCATATAGTTGGCGAATTACAGGCAGATGGGACGATGCGCTTCATGGGTGATTCGGAATCTTTCATCTCCAAGGGCTATATCTATATTCTCATCGAAGCGCTAAACGACACCACACCGGAAACGATCCTCAAATCTGTTAAACTGTGCGTCCATGATTTTGCGGAGAAAGCAGGTGTCCGCCTGAGCACAATACAGTCACGCGCCAATGTCTTCGAAAATGTATTTACCTTTATGCAACGCATCACCGTAGAGCAGGTCGCCTCAAAATCCAGCTAATCATCGTCATCATCATCGTCGTTATTGTTGCCACGACCATTGCCGTTTCCGTTGCCATTGCCGTTTCCGTTGCCATTACCGGGATTATTCCCACCGTGTCCGGGTGCGTTGCCGGAATTGCCGGGACTGTTCCCAATTTGACCGGGCGCATTACCAGAATTTCCGGGACTGTTTCCGCCTTGACCGGGTGCATTGCCGGAGTTGCCGGGACTGTTTCCACCCTGACCGGGTGCATTGCCGGAGTTACCCGGAGCAGGTGCGTTTTCACACCTTGCCCGCCATCCATACGCAGGTGCCCAGTCTGGTGGTGGATTATTGCACGAATTGTTATCTCGCCATGCTTCGCCAGTGTCTTCGTTAATGGCGATGATCGTATCATTGATCGGCTCCACCACAATTGGCTGGAGCGCGACGGTATTATTTGCGCCTGTGATATTATCATAGTCGAGACTACCATCCACTCGCACACTGTCCCCCACTTCCAGCACGTCAAGTAACGGATCATCTGGCTCAAGCTCAATTTCAAAATCGAAGATGAACACGCTATTATCAATGATCTCCCGCACGGGTCCTTCAATCACCAGAATGACTGGCAAGGCTGTAGCTGTAGCGGTTTGTGTTGGTGTCTGTGTGTATGTTGCCGTTGGCTCGGACGTAGTAGTTGGTACACTTGTCGGTGTATCAGTCGGTATTTCTGTGCTTTCTGCTTCGTTTGCAACAGCGACTTCGGTAATATCAATCGTTTCTTGAGGCATTTCGGTTGGTGTGCCTGCTGTCGCTTCCTCAGTTTCTTCTAGTGGCACAATCACGATATCAACCGTTTCGGTGACCGCTTGTGTTATTTCAGTAGTACCCGATTGTACAGGCGTATCCACAGAAGACTCATCGGGAGATAGTGCGCCTGTAAGTAGAGATCCGATGATAATTAAAACCACAATCACAGCGCCCATAATACCTATAATTGTCATTGTAGACAGACCACCCGCACCTGTCATCACAGTTGCTTGCTGGTTGGCGTCTAATACATGGTGACGAATACGCTCAAAACTGCTGGCGGATAATTCCGGCTTTGGTGCTCTGGAAAGTTGTAATGCCGCGTCAATCAACGGGTCTTCTGCGTTATCCGGTAAGGTGTCCCCGCTAAAAAGCGCGTCCAGATAGTCCGCCAGTGCATCCGGGTCGAGGGGTTGATTATTATTCGGGTCGCTCATGACGACTTCCCCCGTAAATAGTGGCGCACTTTATCTTCTGAACCTAATAACATCGCCAGTTGGGTTAATGCTCTGTGCTGAATAGAGCGAACTGCTGACACACTTTTGCCAATAATCGTGGCAACTTCATCGTGGCTTTTGCGTTCCACAAAGCGCAGGATGAGCACAGTGCGATGTTCTTCTGTGAGCTGATTTACAGCATCTTTCAATGTTTGCACTTCCTGTATTTCTTCTAAATGCGCTTCCGGTGCGGGGGCATCACTGCTCATCGTTTCTGGCAGTTCAACCTGTGGACGGCGACTGTTGCGTCGATGATGATCTGCGACACGGGCGGCGGCAATACGATATAACCACGCTTCAAACGGTGCGCCTGTATCATGATATTTTGGTAGTCCGTTTAGCATGGCAACAAACACTTCCGCGGTCAGGTCTTCCGCATCTTGCGCCGTCGCCACACGATAGGCAACATAGCGGTAGATCAGGTCGGCATAGCGCTCATAGAGCTTGGATACCGCCTCTGCATCGCCGCCAGACGCACGTTGGATCAAACGCTTCAAATCATCAGACATAAAGCGCCTAGGATCCTGTTTGAACTGTGCTGGAAACACAGGTAATGTGATAAAAACTGCTTGCATAATTGACCATGACGTGAACCTACATCTATGGGTTATACCGTAAAAAATGTGTCAATGTTGCACTATATTTGGATTGAAATTAATTTTTACTTAATTCATAATTTACCATGACATGCGATAATTGTCAGCTCTGGCGCTTGACGATCCATAAATACAGGGATTTCAAGTAATACCCATGGTCTATTGATTGGTAAGTAATGCGGACTACAGTCCATCTATGAGATTGAGCCACGGGTAGGTCGTAGATTTATATCATAAAGGAAACATTGTCATGGATTTAGCAAAAACAGAAACTGCTGTTGTGGGTACGGTTTATTTAAATGTTGCCAATCATGATCGTATGATGAAGTTTTATCAGGAAACTATTGGTCTGCATGAACTTCGGCGGGATGGCGAAACGGTTTATCTCGGCACAGGCAAGAATGAATTATTGGCGTTGATACCCAAATCCAATGGCATACACTATCCACGTACGACGGGTTTGTTTCACTTTGCCATACTTCTGCCCACCCGTGAGGATTTAGGACGGGCATTCCGGCATCTACTGCAACACAACGTCAACCTACAGGGTGCGTCGGATCATATCGTGAGTGAAGCACTCTATCTCGCTGACCCTGAAGGTAACGGGATCGAAATTTACCGTGACCGTCCGCGTGGCAAATGGTACAAGGAGGGTCAATTTCAATTGGCGACATTGGCGATGGATACGGATGGTGTGTTGCGGGCTGGCATGGCAAACGATTCTGTGTGGCGCGGTTTACCTGATGACACAATTATGGGACATATTCATTTGCACGTTGCTGATGTCTCCACGGCAGAAGCCTTTTATGGTGACATACTCGGGATGGATGTCATGGCAAATATGGAATCTGCCACCTTTATGTCCTACGATGGGTATCATCATCACCTCGGTGCCAATGTGTGGGGTGGGCGTGTGCCACCACCTGCTGATGCACTCGGATTAGATCATTATGTGTTGACTGTCGCTGATTCCGCACGCTATGAAGCGATCACCGCCCGTCTGCAGGCGAATAATATTCCAATCGAAACCACCGACAACGGGATATTCTTCCGTGATCCCTCACAAAACGCGATTCTGCTCACACGCTAGCCATTAATATACGATGGGGGTGAAGCGCGAATTCACCCCTTGTTGCCTCACCCACGCCCTTAATTCACCCACCTGATCCGCAATATTCACCCGTATGTTGTCACTTATTCACCTTTCGGTGGACGATTTCGATCATCAGATTGCGTATGCTTAGGGTGTAAAGTCAAATAGTGTAAGGATAAACAACCCATGACATTCTCAAACCAACACTTCAGTGACCTTGACCATCTGAACCATGCACACCGTCAGTCTGACTTTGAACGTGCCGCACAGCAAAATCAGCTCGCGCAGATCGCACAGCAAACCCAACGCATCGCACCCAATAATCGCTTACGGATGATGTCACTCATCACCGGACTAGCCATATTGCTCGGCGCAAGCGCATAATCTCTGTTTGCATAGATCACAATCTATTTAGCGTATGAATTTGGAAAGCCCTTTGCTCTGTACAAACAGTGAGGGGCTTTCCAATTCTATTTAGGGAGACTACCTCATTTAACATTAGTAAAATTACAAGATCAGCTCAAAACCTTCGCTTATAAACTGTTGCGTCTAAAGTCACTCAAGATCAATTAACGATTCAAAAACCCTAATTTACTGCGGAGCACCCGCATTGTCTTGAGCAAGCGCATCACCAGCGGGTCAATGAGCGAGAGTGCCGGTTTTACACCGATCTGCTTGTCCACAACAATCGATTGGGTGCTGACATATTTCAGGATGCCTTCTGGACCACCCCGCCGTCCAATACCGCTATTTTTCTGTCCACCCCAGGGCAATGTCGGTGAATTTGCAACCGCCGCCGCACGGTTGATGCTAATATCGCCCGTGTCGATCTGTGTTGCCAACCGTTCACCCCGTTTGAGGTTGCGCGTCCAGATGCTACCGGAAAGTCCATAGTCGCTATCATTCGCCAG
>DAOTXB010000282.1:0-5658 GCA_034435575.1 Anaerolineae bacterium | reverse complement strand
AACTCGCATCACCACCGGCAGGGACTGTCCAGCTATAGAATGGTCTGGTGGTGTTTAGACCGGTTGGGGTATTGATTGTGGGCATTGTCGGTGCTCTGGCATCTAGTGTAAATGTTTGAGGATTTGACCAGGGACCATAACCATCAGGACCATATGAACGAACATACCAGCTATGTACGCCGTTTGCTAACAGTGCGTTCGGGGTGTAGTTACACGTACTGTCTCCTGAACAACCGGCAGTTGTAATGTCTACCCAATCGTTAAAGACAACTGCACCAGTGCTTGTTACAACATAGAGTTGATAATGTGTAACTTGTTGAAGAGCGTCCCATTCAAAGTCTACATACCCGCTGATTGGTGTAGTAATTGTCCCTGATGGACTGACCAAACTTGAACCTGTTATAGAGAATGTTTCAGGTGGCATATATGGGTCTGTACCATTTGCAACAGAATATGCACGCACACCCCACTCATAATTGGTTGTAACTGTGGCATTGATAGATAACTCAACAGAACACGTAGATGATGTACACGTCATCGCATCGGTATTGTCTGCAATTTCATACCATACATCAGAGACAATAACCGGGCTTGATGGATTATTCACATCAACTACCGTGAGATTGTAATAGTCTGCAACGCTTGCACGATCCCATTCAAATGTGACGACTGTTGAGGTAAATTCCGCGTCATTGACCGGGGCATTCAAGTCAAAAAACTGATTGACTGATGCACTGACATTGATGCGTGGTGTGGTACGGTTTATAGCCGTATCTGTTACTGGTGTGGCATGATTACGTAACAGCATAAGGAGATCATCAACGGACAATACTGGCGAGGTTACACCCGTCACAAGTTGCTCCTGCTCACGTAAAAGGGCAAAAGCACCAGCAACGTGCGGTGATGCTTGTGAGGTACCACTCATAGACCCATAGGAGTTGTCACTTGATGCAGAAGCTGATGCGATATAACTGCCCGGTGCTAACAAGTCTAGGATGTCTGCGCTATTGCTGAAGCCTTCAACATCTTCGTTACCCAGTGTTCCGTTACTAGCACCTACGCTGATAACGCTAGAGACACAGGCAGGTGCTGAGATACCATTCCCATAGTAATTATTACCAGATGCCGCTACAACTGCAATATTCGCGGAAACTAGTAAATCCGCAATTTGTTTATATGCGGGATAATTGGCATCGCACGCTGTATTAAAAGCTGCACTATCACCGAGACTCATATTGACTGAGGCAATATCATAATTGTTACGCTGATTATACACATACTCCATCGCGGCAATAATATCTGCGGTTGTCGTATCGTCACCGTCGAATACACCAATCGGCATCAAAGTGGCATCTTGTGCTACGCCATTAATGGGTCCATTTGACCCAACAAGATTTATATCCCCACCACCAAGGACAATACCACCAACGTTTGTACCATGATTATCACCATTACTGGTGAACCCTCCACCAACAGTAACGCACCCGGCTAGGGTGGTGCCCGTCAGTGAACCAACATTTTGTGGATTGCCTGCATCGTCCCCGAAGTGGAAACAGGCTGGTGCAACAAAACGCCCCTCGAAAAAGTCATGGGTATAACGAGGCATACCATCAATCACAGCGACAACTTGTCCACTGCCATAAAGACCGCTAGGCAAATTATAGTTGTTACCGTTATTTGTTGTGACACCGATAACGTCAAGACTATTGTCTAGTTGTCGTCTAATGTTGGTGGCGTTGAGCTGAACATATTCAACTCTCGGCGAATTACGTAAGTAGGCTAACCCTTCCTGGTTGACCGTAACCGCCATTGCTGGAATGGCAGTGAAACGGCGGGTGACTTGCCCGAAACGAGAAATTTCGTTAGCAAGGGCATTTTGTGCATTCTGGAAGCCACTACTGGATGCACCGCCCGTGGTCACAGTATCACGCTGTAAACCAACAATCACACTTACATCACCGCTTACCGGAATGCCAAATTCATCAACAGCCACTTCAACGGTTTCTGGTGTCACCACAATCACCGGCTCTGGTGTGGTTTCCGCCTCTGCCGTAACTTCTGGCTCTACGGTGACTTCCGGTTCAGCCGTCGCTTCCGGTTCAGGATCAATAACGACGATAGGTTCTTCAGTCGCTTCCGGTACCGGATCAATAATGACAATTGGTTCTGCTGTGGTTTCGGGTTGCGGGTCAATGACCACAACCGGCTCTTCGGTAACCACAGGGTCTGGCGTGGCAGTCTCTTCAGTAACAACCGGTTGCTCGGTGACAGGTTGCTCCGTCACAATCGGCTCTGGCGTAGTCTCTGCTGTGGGTTGTGGTTCTGGGGTGGTTTCCTGTGCAAAGACAGGGATTACCGTGAGCAGTGCCACCATGATAATGATACTAAGGATGAGTTGTATTCTTCTGAGCATTGGTTTTTACCTGTTAATCAAAAAAATGTGACAATTACACATGATTTCTATTATCTATACCGTTAGTATACATGAAAGGATACGTCAAATTTGCCATAAGGATGTGAAATTCGTAAAAAATAAAGGATCGTAGGGGAAGCGTTAACATTTTGTTGGTATTCACAGCATAATTAGAGAAAAAAAGGAAGATATCGAAATCTTCCCTTTGCTTGTGGATTGACTATTTGGCTATCACCTAAAATATCATCAATTCATTCAGCTTTTATTCTGTGGCGGTAGCGGATATCCTTCCGGGCTGATTTCCGCTAACTTTTCCTCAATCAGTTGCTCAACTTCGCCCGCTTCAGCATGACGATTAAGCGCTTTTTTCGAGAAAATAACATCGCCATTGACCGTAACTTCGTACACACCTCCAGACGAAGGAATGATGTTCCACGAGCGAATAAAAGCGGATACTTCACGTTTGTTCAATATGTTGTCCGTCAACCTGACGGCGCGTGGTCCATAATTTCAAGACCCACAATATTCAATTGAAATGTCTAATGCACCGAGTTGCATGCCCCTATCCTTTCATAACTCATTAGATGATCGAGCGTTAATGCTACCGTATTTTCACGGGTGTCACAAACCTAATCGGGTTCAACGATTGTGCCAAATAACGATGAAACAATTTGCCCGGGAAACGTTTCTGCAAATTCGGTGATGACCAGATAACCGGGTGCTAACCTATCCGCAAGGTAAGTGCCAATCCAAACATTGTATATCCCTGCAACGGGTTCGCTAAGAATAATCGCGGGGTCAAGCGGGTTGGCGTTTGGTAGTCCATTGTCATCGTTACAGATGAACTCACCGTCCGGTGTCTGTACCACAATGGTCGTGTCGTCCAATGAGTTAAAAAATAAACGAATTGCGCCGTCGCTGTCTTCTAACCACTCAATTTTGACATCAGGTATTTCGCCCACACCACCGAGACACCCGTCTGCGCCATCAACTTCTGCCATGTTGACCGTGCCACCGGCAAGAATAGTGACCAGCCACGGATCAGGCGAAAACCCTTGTTGAAGTGTGATCGTGGCGAAAATGGGGTCATCATCCGGCGCAAGCCCCCCTTCGTCATCGTCCTGTGCATTGAGCGGGAAGACGATAATAAGCATCACGATGAGTATGAGAAGCACTTTGTATTTTTGCATATAGCTCTCCTTAAATGGTGAATACTGGCATGATCTATGTGCTATTTTACCTGACTCCGACATATTGCCCTAGTTTGATTTCAGTTCATAACGCACATGGATGGGTACGCTCATTGCTTGTTCATATCTCGAACACAGGGTGATTATCGACATTCGTAGGGTCGTCAAGTAAACTGAATAGGCATAACAACAGGTACTGAACGTATACCAATGGCAAACTTAACCAACCGTGCTCAACGCCTGCGCGATGCGGGCTATAAATTGACGAATGCGCGCCTCAAAGTGCTTGATGTATTAGAGCATCATGATGGGCATATGACCTCTACGGAGGTATTGGAAGCTGTCTCTCTGGTGGATTCGAGCATTGGACGTGCGAGTATATTTCGCACATTGGACTTGCTGACCCAATTAGCAATTATCCGCCCGACATACATAGAAAGCAGTATGACTCCAACCTACGTTTTGCTCCCGAACGGGCATCATCATCATATTGTATGTACCAATTGTAATCGTGTGATCCACTTTGAAGATTGTGGCTTAGATACATTGACGCAAAAGCTCGAACATGAATATGGTGTACAGATTACGGGGCATCTACTGGAATTTTTTGGGCGCTGTGTGCAATGTGTCTCCCCGGAATACGATACAGATAAAATAAACGACTCAGGTGAAAATTAACCAATGCATATTGCTTTTAATGGCTGGTTCTGGGATCAACCCAATACCGGTAGCGGAGAATACATTTCCAACCTCATATTGAGCTTACGTAAGCTCGATTCATCCCTTAAACTCACGTTGATCCTGCCACCGCATAATCCTGCCCCGCAGAATATTCCAGATGGCATTGATGTAATCACCACCGGTGGTCTGCGCGGTAAAGTGGGGAAGGTGCTTTTTGAACAACGTACATTTCCGAACATGGTCAAAAAGATTAACGCCGACATTGCACACGTACCCTATTGGGCGCCACCGTTATCATCTCCCGTAAAGTTGGTGACATCCATTCTTGATATGATCCCTTTGGTTATTCCTGATTATTCGCGTGGATTTACCAATCGGTTCTATACCTCACTCGTTAGTAGCGCGGCGGCAGGGAGCACACATACCATCACCATTAGCCACGCCGCCAAACAAGATATTATTGACCATTTGCATCTCCCAGAAGAGACCATTACCGTCACGCATTTAGGTGTGGATACGCGCTTTCATCCGCGAATGGGTGCGGAAAATGATGAAGCGATCCGCAAGAAATACAATCTTCCAGATCAATTTGTGCTGTATTTAGGCAGTTTTGATTTTCGTAAACAGGTGAATCAATTACTCTATGCGTATACCTATGTAGTCGAGGCAGAAGGTGATCAATACCCGCTCGTGTTAGCTGGCAAACGCCCACCACAGTGGAAGATGCCGATTTTTCCTGATCTTGATTCATATATTGACGAGCTAAACCTGAGTGATATTGTGCAATGGACAGGATTTGTTCCACCGGAAGATAAGGCGGCAATTTATCGCCTCGCGACGGTTTTCGTTTTTCCAAGCATGTATGAAGGCTTTGGCTTGCCCCCATTAGAGGCAATGGCTTCAGGCACACCTGTTGTGACTAGCAACATTGATGTATTTCAGGAAGTGTTGGGCGAGTCGGCATTTTTGGCGGAAGCCGTGCGGAATATCGGCGGTGGTATTTTGGCTTTACTCAACCAAGAGTCCTTTAGAGACACGATGATGAATCAAGGATTAGCACAAGCGACACGCTATACATGGCGCAAAACAGCGCAACAAACGCTAGCGGTCTATGAAAATGTCATGAAGGCATAGTACTTTTGGGCTAATTTGCTACAAGAGTGTGAAGGAATTCTCAATTTTATAAACGAAAAATTAAGACTGAGGCTTGACATTAATTTTAAAACCATGATATGATTTTCTTATATGCACACATTGTGCAACAAATCATTCATTAATTCCTAGGAGTACTTATCATGTTATATCGCCCACAAGAAGAAGGTCAAGGTCTAGTAGAATATGCGCTGATCCTGGTGCTGGTAGCCGTCGTCGTCA
>DAOTXB010000281.1:0-3313 GCA_034435575.1 Anaerolineae bacterium | reverse complement strand
CTTAAAAATTCACACAACTAAAGCGCAGGTGTACCTTTACCCGGATGTGGGGTACACAATAGGGGAAGACCGGTGGCTGATTGAAAAAGATCAGGAGTCCGGCGCTGTCGCGCAACGGTAACGGTTTATGACTAGCAATAGTCGTCAACCGAAGCCCGAATGCCTGCCTGTGGTTTAGCTCGTAGGGAACGATGTTAATCTTCGTATTCGCATCTGCCCCCTTCGCGTAAAAGGGAAGCGAGCATGGCACCGACTCAATTGTTGATTCGATCCCGCTGGCTGGCGGGATTTTTGTTTTCTGGCGATGGTATACTGCGATGGCGTATGCTGATCTTCAGTCACATCTGCTCATGGTTGGCTTCTCTCTGGTCTGGTTTTTACCAACAGGGGGAGGCGACTGTACCTCCGTTCCTGTGGGTTGAACATTATTGTTCTTATACACACCATGTGCGAGTTGCCCGGCACGGTGACCGCACACATCCCTGAGGAGGGGTATTTTATGAGCAAGATTCACGCAAAATTTTTCATTATCCTACTGACAATCATTGCATTATTCGCGGTGACGGTCAGCGCACAGGACGAAGACCCAGCAAACCTAACCGACGCTTGTGTGGCTGACGGGGATTATGACCCTGATGTGAACTACTTCCCTGAGCAGGTGAGGATTGATTATGCCGAACAATTCACCGTGACATACTTCAGTAATTACAAAGTGCTCTCTGTCAATACACCGTGGGGTGATGTTGTAGATTATGCGCTGGTGCAATGTGGCACACCCGCGCCCGAAGATTTCAGCGATGAGCAAGTGATTGAGGTGCCTGTTGCAAGTGTCGTCACCACCTCGACAACTTTTTTGCCACACATCGTCGCTCAAGGGCTGGTGGATCATATCGTTGGGTTAGATAGCCTGTTCTTCACCAGTTTGCCGGAAGTGATTGAGCGAATTGACGCGGGCGAAATTACCGAAGTTTACGCCGACTTCGCGCCGAATCTTGAAGCGTTGGTTGCGCTTGACCCGGAACTTGTGATTATGCAGGACTTCTCACCCGACGATACCTCAGTGAGCCTGCAAGAACTGGGGATTCAAACCGCGCTGAACTATGACTTTAGCGATACCACACCACTGGGACAGGCAGAATGGGGTAAATATATCAGCGTTTTGTTCAATACCGAATCCGTCGCGAATGAAATTTTTGACGAGATCGTGGCGGAATATGAAGCGCTGTTAGACCTCACAGCAGAACTTGAAGATGGTCCCGTAGTCATGTCTGGTGAACCGTTTCAGGGATCATGGTTTATCCCCGGTGGAGAAAGCTATGCCGCGCAACTTTTGAACGATGCAGGTGGCGTATACATCCTTGAGGATAATGATTCAACGGGTGGCATCCCGATTGAATTTGAAGCCATGCTAGAAATCGCCGCTGATGCTGACATCTGGATAAATGTCAACTGGCAGACATTGGACGAAGCCCTCACCGTTGATCCCAATTTTGCTGAGTTCGGGGCTTTCCAAACTGGCGAA
This sequence comes from Anaerolineae bacterium, assembly GCA_034435575.1. Taxonomy (GTDB): domain Bacteria; phylum Chloroflexota; class Anaerolineae; order Aggregatilineales; family Phototrophicaceae; genus JAVJSU01. Next base: position 1,791 of record DAOTXB010000281.1, on the reverse strand, counting down.
GTCTATGCCTATAACGCGGCGATTGGACCAACAGGTGGCAACCTTTACTTTGAAGAAGGCGCGGCAAATCCGCATCTTGTATTAGCAGATTTAATCGCCATTATTCATCCTGATCTGTTGCCAGAACATGAACTGGTATATTACCGACAGGTTCCGCAAGAGTAAATCATCTGTGACAGAGGTGATGGACACACATTAATTTGTAACAAGAGTGGGCGATCTGGCAGATCGCCCCTACCAACAACTGACAACTGACAACTGACAACTGACAACTGACAACTGACAACTGACAACTAAATTATGGCACAAACGACGCTATCATCACCTAAAATCATAAAATCCAGCGCACCATCGCCAGCATCCCCTGCATCGCGCACGATAAAACGCCCGCGTATATATTTATCGCGCTTAAGCCTGCTTACGCTGATTTTTGTAAGCGTGTTTGCGGCGAATCTGGCACTGGGTTCGGTCAATATCCCGCTTAAGGATGTGATTATCACCCTACTCGGTGGCGAGCCGGAAAATGCAACATGGGGGCGTATCATCCTGATGATTCGTTTACCAACAGCGTTGACCGCGACTCTGGCGGGTGCGGCGTTGGCGGTCAGTGGCTTGATGATGCAAACCTTCTTCCGTAATCCCTTAGCAGGACCGTTTGTGATCGGCATTAGTTCCGGTGCAAGTCTGGGCGTAGCGGTGGTCGTGCTCAGCGGTGGGGCGACGCTGTTAGCGACTGCTGGATTTGGTGGTACGGTGGGAATCGCGCTGGCGGCGAGCGTGGGCGCAGGCGGGATAATGGTGCTGGTGTTGCTGGTGGCGCGTCGTGTGAGTGATAGCATGACCTTGCTCATCATCGGCGTAATGGTCGGCTTTGGCACGAGTGCGGTTGTCAGCATTTTGATGTATTTCAGCCGACCTGAGCAGATCAACACCTATATTCGCTGGGGGTTCGGCAGTTTTGGCGGGGTCTCGTGGAAGACGATGCCGGTGTTCGCGGTTGTTATCCTCGTCGGTCTGCTTCTGGCTTTTCTGATTGCAAAATCGTTGAACGCGCTATTATTGGGCGAAACCTATGCCTCTAGCATGGGCTTAAATGTGCGCCGTGCCCGACTCGCCATTATCGTTAGTTCGGCGTTGTTGGCGGGTGCGGTGACGGCATTTTGTGGTCCGATTGGGTTTATCGGTCTGGCGGTGCCTCATCTGTGTCGTGGTGTGTTCAAAACGTCGGATCATCGTATTTTGATCCCTGCAACCGTGATGATGGGGGCGGTTGTGGCTCTGGTTGCGGATATTGTTGCGGCGATGCCCGGCAACATGGAATTCAGTTTACCGTTGAACGCGATTACGGCATTATTGGGCGCACCCGTCGTTATTTATGTCATTCTGCGCGGGCGCAATGTAGGACGCTCGTTCTCCGGTTGATGTTGTTTTTCGCGGTTACTACTCCCTACGCTCACCTGTAACGTTGACAAATATCGTATAAAGAAACAATTTTTGTATTTGCTACGACAGCCCTGCTTATCATCCTAAAATAAGTAGTATCCACCATGAATTCAGGTTACACTGTGGGTGCTATCCTGTCACTCGAACCCTCACTAGTTCACCAAAGCCGATGGAGGCACATCGTATGATTATCTCGTGGCGACTTGCTCGCTTCAAAGCTATAAAAGATCAAATGGAACAACTGAGTTTTGGTGATCTTACCCTGTTTACCGGGGTCAATAGTTCCGGTAAAAGCACGGTTATCCAATCCATGTTGATGATGATGCAAACGATCTCTAATCGAGAGAA
>DAOTXB010000280.1:0-4094 GCA_034435575.1 Anaerolineae bacterium | reverse complement strand
GTGGAACCGTACCTATAGTTATGCGGGAGAAACGGCACAACTCGCCTCAATGTTATTGTTCTTCGCACTCGGCATCGTGTTGTTAGAACGCGGGTTGCGGGGCAAGGCACGTTATTATCAACAGGGCGGGTCACGGGGTCGTCGTATGCAAGCCGTGAAGCTCACCGGCTGGCGTAAATGGTCGGCAGTCTCGTTATGTAGCGCATTACTGGGCGTGGCGTTTATTTTGCCGACATTGCAGTTGATTGTGTGGGCAATCGATGAAATTCAAACGCCGACAGTTGGCGCGTGGCAATCTGTTTATGGCGAGTACGTTGGAAATTCAGTGCTATTAGCCGGATTAGCCGCATTTGTTGTGGTTGCCTTATCATTGATCGTCGCTTACGGAATCCGATTGAGTCGTGCGAACAAACTCCCGCGTGTGTTGCCCCGTTTGCTCACCCTCGGCTATGCCATGCCCGGGGCGGTCATTGCGATTGGGGTGCTGGCGTTCATCAGCCCGATTGATGGTGACATCACCGCGCTAGCTGAATCACTGGGGCGCAATAGCCGAAGTTATCTGCTCACAGGGACAATCGTCGCGCTGATTTATGCCTATGTGGTGCGTTTTATGGCGGTCGGCTTTAATAGTGTGGATTCCAGCATGGATAAGGTGAAGCCGACGATGGAACAGGCGGCGCGGACGATGGGCGCGGGTTCTGGGCGCATTTTGTGGCGTATCCATCTGCCATTGGTCAGCACAGGGATGGCGGCGGGCGCGATTCTGGTGTTTGTCGATGTGATGAAGGAATTGCCTGCAACTTTACTATTGCGTCCGTTCGGGATGGATACGCTCGGTGTGTGGACATATTTCCTTGCGATGGAATCCTTCTGGGAAGCGGCGGCAATCCCATCGTTGACCATTGTCGCCGTTGGTGTCATTCCGGTGATTATTTTGATGCGCGTGGGTAGTCAGCATTAGGTCGCTTGACTCACCGCTAGTACATCTCATATACTCAATACTATGAATATACTTTATGTACATAATAATGCGCGTCACACCATGCGAATGCCCATGCCTGCCCGAATAACCGACAGGTGGCTTTGTTGTGCGTGACGATCACAATTGTGTATAGCGCACCATCCCGCATTCTACAACCGTCTGTCTATCGTGGCAGGCGGTTTTTATTTTTGCTCAAGCTAACAATGGCATTATCTGGCAAGGTTTGGCATAGTTGCGACAGATTTTGTCCATAACGCGCCATAGATCACAATCTTAACAATCAATGATGACAATAGTACAGTGCATCGACCTGTAAGGAGAACTTAATTTTATGTCTGAATATATTCATGTATCCGTCGCGTGGCCCTACGCGAATGGTGACCTGCATGTGGGGCATCTCGCCGGTGCTTATCTGCCCGCTGATATTTATGCCCGTTATCATCGTCTCAAGGGCAACAATGTGCTGATGGTTTCCGGCTCAGATAGTCACGGCACGCCGATTTCCGTCGAGGCGGACAAACGCGGTATCAGCGCCCGTGAGGTGTTTGAGCGCTATCATGAGCGATTTTTGCTCACACAACAAAAAATCGGCATTAGTTATGATCTGTTCACTCACACCGATACCGAGAACCATCACAGAATTGCACAGGATTTTTTCCTGAAATTATTGGAGCGTGAATCGCTCTATAAAGAACAGCAGACCTTGCTCTATAGCGAAAAGGAAGGGCGCTTTTTGCCAGATCGCTATGTGGAGGGCGAGTGTTACATCTGTCATTATGACAGCGCACGGGGCGACCAATGCGACAATTGTGGGAATTTGATGGACGCGACCAAGCTGATTAACCCGCGTAATCGTGCTGACCCCGACGATCAACTGATTGCCCGCGAGAGCGAACATTATTTCCTTGATCTGGGTAAATTTCAGGCACAGATTCTGGCGTATCTCAATGAGAACAAAGAACACTGGCGGGCGAATGTCACCCGTTTCAGTGAGAACTTCGTCAAGGACGGTCTACACGGACGCGCCGTCACGCGTGACATTGATTGGGGCATTGACGTGCCGCTCGAAGGGTGGGAAGACAAAAAACTTTATGTCTGGTTCGAGGCGGTCATGGGGTATTTTACCGCTAGCATAGAGTGGGCGAAGGTTGTCGCGGAAAAAGACGATGCCTGGAAAGATTGGTGGTATAACCCACAGGCGAAAATATATAACTTCATTGGTAAGGACAATATCCCTTTCCATACGATCATCTGGCAAGCGGAGTTGTTCGGTGTGGATGGCATATACAATGACGATGATGACGAGAACGCCTATGATGCAACCTTACAATTGCCGTATGATGTGCCCGCTAACGAATTCATGAATATTGAAGGCAGACAATTCTCAAAAAGTCGGAATTGGGCGATCTGGGCACCGGACATCCTTGATCGTTATCAGCCAGATGCCGTGCGCTATTATGTGGCACGGACGTTCCCTGAATCAGCCGATTCTGATTTTAGCTGGCAGGGCTTTCTTGAGCGCGTGAATAATGAACTGGTCGCCGCATGGGGCAATCTAGTCAATCGCACGGTGGGCTTTGCTTACAAGCGCTTTGATGGTGCTGTACCGACATATGGCACTTTGACCGCTGAAGATCAGGCGTTGATCGACAAAAGTGAGGCGGCATTTGAAGAGATCGGTGATTTGCTGAATCGTGTCAAGCTCAAAGAGGCATTGGATACGGCGATGGGCATTGTCCGTGATGCTAACGGTTTCTTGAGCGATAAAGAACCGTGGAAGCAGATCAAGGAATCACCGGAAGATGCGGCGCGGGTCATCTACACAGTGTTACGAGTGATCGACAATCTTAAAATTGTGCTGTCACCGTTTTTGCCATTTAGCTCGCAAAAAGTCCATGAGTATCTGGGCTATGAGGGGCAATTATTCGGCGAATTGCTGATTAAAGAGATTGAAGAAGAGACGCGCAACCACAAAGCGCTAGTCTATGATGGTGAGAATGCCATCGGCAAATGGGCAAAGAGCGATCTCCAACCGGGGCAGGCGCTCCAAAAACCGGAACCGTTGTTCGTGAAGCTGGAACCGGAAATTGTCGAGGCGGAACGCGCTTATCTCGGTGCCCCGCGTGACGAACAACCGATTGAGTAGGAACTAAAGTGGAACAAAAAAGCGACTCACATTAACCGCGAGTCGCTTTTGATTTTGTTTAACTGTGAATTTTAGTTCAAATTCTCGAAGATGCCCGCCGCACCCATACCACCACCGATGCACATCGTCACTATGCCGTACTTGCTGTTACGGCGTTTCATTTCGTGCATGAGGGTGACACTGAGCTTCGCACCCGTGCAACCCAGCGGATGACCGAGCGCAATCGCGCCACCGTTCACATTGACGATTTCAGGGTTAAGCTCTAAATCACGGATGACGGCGAGTGATTGTGAGGAGAAGGCTTCGTTTAATTCGATCAAATCAATATCGTTCACGCTCATACCCGTACGCTTGAGCAATTTCGGCACTGCCGCGATGGGACCAACACCCATTACTTCTGGACGCACACCGGCGACGTTAAAGCCGACAAAGCGCATCAGCGGGGTTAAGCCGAGTTCGTTCGCTTTTTCCTCGGACATAACAATCACACCTGCCGCGCCATCGCTCAATGGGCTGGAATTACCCGCTGTCACGTTGCCCTTTGCGCTGAACACAGGTCTGAGCTTAGACAGACCTTCAACGGTAGTCTCACGGCGTAGATGCTCGTCTTCATCGAGGATTTGCGTTTTGGTGTGGGGCATGCCGTCTTCGCCAATATAAGTTTCTTCGATCTCAAACGGCACAATTTCATCTTTAAAGCGTCCGCTGTCAATGGCATCAGCGGCTTTTTTGTGGCTTTTGTAGGCGAATTCGTCCATGTCCTCACGGCTGATTGACCATTCCTGCGCCACCCGTTCAGCGGTGTGCCCCATGCTCATATACACATTCGGGTCATTTTCCGCCATGTATGGATTCGGGCTGAGGTGATGTCCGGTCATTGGCACGAGGGACATGGTTTCTGCTCCTCCGGCAATGATGATGTCTGCACCGTTGGCGATAATGCGTTCCGCCGCCATTGCGATGGTC
>DAOTXB010000279.1:0-10039 GCA_034435575.1 Anaerolineae bacterium | reverse complement strand
CGCCAACACCTCATGCAAACTTTCAAAGCGATGTGGTGTAATCCCGTCGAATTTCTCCGGTGAGCTATGGGTACGGTCAGGCACAGCAAAACACGTCATCCCTGCGCCAACGGCGGCACGCGCTCCGGTTGGACTATCTTCTAGGGCAAGACAGTTCACAGGATCATAGCCGAGGCTCGTCGCGGCACGAATATAGACATCTGGCGCGGGCTTACCCTTTGCATCATCGTCCGCAGAAAAGCGTTGTGTAAAAGCAGAATCCCACCCTGCCGCGCCAATCGTGGCATCAATGATCGACATCGGCGAGCTTGACGCAATCGCACACGGGATGTCCTGCGCGACCACATATTCGATCAATTCCTGCGCGCCGGGCTGTGGCTTCACCTTTTGCGGTATGAGCGTCAGCATCCGGTTGTTAATATCGGCGATGAGAGCATCTAATGGCTCGTCGAATTGATAGATCGCTTTGAGCTTTTCCATCAATTCATCCAGCCGTAAGCCGATAATCTGTGCGCGTACATCATCGGTATATTCATGCCCACGATCTGCAATAAACTCGGTTTCGGCGATATGCCACACAGGTTCAGAATCAACCAATAAGCCATCCATATCGAATATTATCGCCTCGAATTTTGGTTTTGTTGTCATAATGACTGCTAGTGCCCTTCGTTAGGTTGCCAAAGATATTTAATAAATATCGCGGAAATTAGTCGCTTGAGTCGCCATTAAACGCGGTTTCAAATGTTACACGCAGGGTATCTGCGGTGAACGTCAGATCATGCTCTCGCCACAGTTGCAAGCCTTTATCAAAAATCGCTTGATGTGCAGTGCCTAGCACACGTTCATAACCGGCAGGTCCGGCGGCAAGCGGTAAAATTGGCGCAATCGATTCACTATGAATAAACGCAGGGGCATCATGCAAGACCTTATCACGAGCTACCACACCACCGAACCCCACAAACAAATCAACCACTTCATGTGTTGCCAAATCTGATGAGCCATCGCCGACCATCAACCGCCGACCATGTTTGCCCTGTGCCAATTCACGGATAATATCGGGCTTTCCGCTGGTCACAGTTAACGGACCTTCGTTGTAATCAAGATAGGTCTGCTTATGCTGAGTTTGTGGTTCATGATAACGCCACCATTCCCCAGAAAGTTCATTGTATTCCAGCTCCACCGCGCGGATATGATCTGGCGCAACACCCAACCGCTTGCCAAAGCCTTTGACCGGCTCCGCTAGACCACCACTGATGATAAACACCTCTTTTTGCAAAAAGCGCAATGCCTCTAACACAGCCTGCACATCCGGCACGATTGTTTCCCAGTAACGTTCTTCAATCGCTTTTAGCTGACCGCGCGTTGGTCGAATGGCTTTTAGCCGTTTCCCATAGACCTCGCCAAGATCAAGGTCACCGTCCATCGCCTTTTGTGTGAGCAACCCCACACGCCATTCTTTACCTTTAAGTTTGGCAAGTTCGTCAATCCCTTCAATTGTGGACAGCGTACTGTCACAATCAAAAAAGATAAGATCAAAACTTGTCCAACGTGTATCCTCAGTCATAGTGATTCCCGCGCCTTTTGTACTTCGTGATAGGTTACAGACAGCGTTACTATATCTATAACACGCCGCGAATTATACCCGCGTACCATCGAAATGTGCAGGTTAGTATGGTACAACACAGCATATTCGGTAATATAGACGATGGTCATTCGTAAACGTTGCATACACAGGACAATGTTCACGACCTGAAAGGCGAAAGATGCACACGGACTCTATCCCAATTGAGCAATTGCGGGCATTGCCACAAACGACCCGCGAAATTATCCCACAGGCATATCTGGACGAAATGGGACACATGAATATTCAATTTTATGTGCATATTTTCAACAATGCCGCCTGGGGGTTATTCTCATGGTTTGGTGTCACGCTAGATATGCTTAAAACCACACAAAGTGGTATGTTCGCGCTGGAACAGCACATCCGTTATGTAGCAGAAGTCCATGAAAGTGAAACGGTTGTCGTGCATAGTCGTTTACTCGGACTATCACAAAAACGCCTGCATTTTATGCACTTTATGATTAATGAAACCACCGGCAAACTCGCCGCCACGTTTGAGGTACTTGCCTCTTTTGCTGACCTAAAGGCACGGCGTACCGCACCCTTCCCGGATGCTTTCCGTGCACAAATTCGTGAGAAGTTGACACAACACAACACCTTACCATGGGATGCACCGGTCTGCGGTGTACTTGTACCTTAAGCAGACTGCCTCACAAATCTATGAATTTCCGCTATAATGCCCTCATTCACATTGGAGATAAACTGTGACAGTAAATCGATCCCTGCTTGTTCAACAATTGCTCATTTTATCCGCGCTGGTGTTGCTTGTTGTTGCCTGTAGCCCCTCTGGAAATAGCGAAGATGTGCAAGCGACAAATGCACCACCACCGCCCACCGCCACCCCCTTGCCTATTTCACAATCGACATCCTTACCGGAGGATTCCGTGCAGGTGGTCAATGATATTAATACACTCGTGATCTGGTGGCCCGAATTATTGCCCGTCACAGAAACCCTGCAAACACAATTGCAGGATTATACAGTGATTACCGATGGCAACATCGAGATTAACTTTCGGCTAAAGCGCGTCGGCGATACAGGTGGCATAATGTCCACATTGCGAACAGGGATCGACATCGCACCGTCTGCTATGCCAGACATCACCCTTATGCGACGTGAAGACCTGACTTCTGCTATCCAACAGGGATTAATACAACCGATGAGTGGAATCAGCTCATTATCGGCATCGGTCATTGGCGGGCTGTATGATGTTGCGTTATCGCTGGGAGAATATGACAATCAGCAATATGGGGTTGCCTATGTGTTGAACGTATTGCACGTGGCATATATGGCACAGGATGACGACAACGTTACACCACAAACATGGTCATTCAGCGACCTTTTGACACGGGAACAGCCCTTTGTGTTCCCTGCCGGAAGACAAATCGGCATGAATGACACCTTCTTTTTGCAATACCTCGCCGCAGGTGGCGCACCACCAGATGAAAACGGCTCCATGTTGCTCGACACGGATGCATTATTAACCGTATTGTCATTTTATGAATCCGCAGTTGAGGCGGGGACTGTCAATGATGAGGTGTTTGGTTACAGCACGGATAATGATTATCAATCCAGCCTCGCGTCCGGCGTGTTATCAAGTGCCGTAACACGTTCCAGCCAATATCTCACACTACGTCAGGAAGACCCAACATGGCATGCCGCCCCTGTACCAACGGAATCAGGTGCGCCGACATCTCTGGTCGATGGTTGGATGTGGGTCATCGTCGCAAGCAATGCAGACCAACAAGCGATTGCCGTCAATTTCTTGAACTGGGTTATGGACACGGAAAGACAACGTCAATACGCAGAAAGTGCCCTGCGCGTGCCTTCAACACAGCTAGCGCTCCGTAATATGGATCGTGATCTGCTCGATACCGATGTCATGGATGATATGGTGAATAACGGGTTCAGGGTTGTGCCACAGAGCACCGGCAGTGCGCTGGCACGGGCGATGCAAAATGCACTTGTTGCGGTGGTCAGTGGAGAACGTAACGCAGAAGAAGCCACACAAGATGTGATTGACATTGTGGGCGATACAGGGTGAGATTGGTGCCAAGGTGGATACAAACCGATGCTACTCCCTGCCGATTCTAAGTGTAGCAAAATCGACGACCTGAATCAATCACCTTTCTTACCTATTTCGTGCTTTAATACATCACGTTATGCTACAATGCTCAATTCAGTGTAAATTCGGGAGAGAATCCGTATATGCGTCTCGGAGTCGATTTCGGCACCACAAATTCCACTGTTTCGCTATTTGATGGCGAACAACTACATCCGATTACGATTGACCCACACAACGATAACCCGCATGTGATGTCATCGTTGATTTATATTGACCGCAAAGGCAATAGCACAGTTGGCGCACAGGCGGCGGCGGTGTACTTGAAACGGGAAACAGGTCGCCCGGTACGCTGGCGCAGGCGCGAAGCCGGAGAAATTGACATCACGGTAGCCAGTTTTGAAAACGACCCCATCGAATTTACGCAAAATGTCAATGTGCTGGTCGATGTTGCGGCACGAGGTCGTCTGGTGCAATCTATCAAAACCGGCTTATTTAATAATCGCTATAAGGGTACCAGTATTTTTGATAAATATTATCGGCTGGAAGCCCTCATCGCCATTATCTTAAAACGATTGAAAATCGCCGCAGAAAAATCACTTGGCGAAACGTGCGATGCGGTCATGCTTGGTCGTCCGGTGCGCTTCGCCGATAGCGATTTGTTTGATTCCCGTGCAGAGGCAACCTTGCTCAAAGCGGCGCACCTTGCCGGATTTAAAGATATTGCCCTCCAGCTAGAACCAGTTGGGGTAACACATTTATTTCAGCACAGTACCGACGCACGTCATACCGCACTCGTGTTCGACTTTGGTGGTGGTACGCTCGATCTCACCGTCGCCAAAATCGGGGGCAATATTCCCCCACAAATCATCGCGACTCAGGGTGTACTTGTTGGTGGTGATGACCTTGACCGGACAATTATGGCGTGGTTGATGCCGTACTTCGGCGGTGGGAGCGATGGCATTCTGTCGCCAGAAATGACTGATAAACTCCGTACATGGCAAACAATGCCAGAACTGTCCCAACCCTATTTTCTGGAACGCATTCGCCGGATGCAACGCGAATTAGCTGATCCTGCCCCACTCGCCGCATTAGAAACACTTGTAACACGTAACATCGGCTTCAAGTTATTCAAAGAGATCGAAAATACTAAAAAAGCGCTCTCTGATACTGATTCTGCCGTACTCACCTTCAAATATGAGAGTATCGACCTTGTGCAAACGCTAACCCGTCGTCGCTTTGAGCGCATTATTGCCCCTTATATCGACAGAGTAGAAGACGGAATCACAACCCTACTTAAAAAAGCCAATATGCGCGCTAACGAAATTGATGTTGTGTTACGCACAGGTGGTTCATCGTTAGTACCAGCATTTAGCAACCTGCTTGCGTCCATATTTGGTGAGGAAAAACAACGCGCAATTGATCCGCTAGTTTCAGTCGGGGGTGGGTTCGCGGTTGCCGCCCATGACTACCGCCCGCCATATATCCCTGAACCAGAAACACTGATTCAAGACATCAGCACAACATCCGGTGCGGAACTCGCTGTTTCGACCATTGGTGTCGGTAAATTGTGCTATGAAGATCGCGATTTTGCGGTGGATCGCCTGCCCTATATCTTTGATGGTATGCCGACAATACAAACCACCAACGAAGACAAGGGCAATGAAGACAGTCATTATCTGCGCTTTCGATTAACCCAACCCGCGATGGTTTATGTCGCGCATGAATCAACCGCAAAAAAATTACCGGATTGGTTAGGCGCTTTTAAACCTGCCAACATACAAATTGATGTGTATGACGAATTCGCGTTGATTGCGCGTTCGATGACGGTGTATGGCAAACATTTTCCGGCGGGTGAGGTTGTGTTAGGTGGGAATATGGCGCAGGGTTATGTGGGTAATATTATTTTGCATTATCTCATCGTTGTGCAACCGTGTTAGGATGACTGACAATGAAACATCTATGCCAGCAGATTAGCGATGATGCCATCCAAGTCTTCAAATTTGAACGGTTTTAGGATGAATGCACTTGCCCCTAGGTCGAGCGCTTGCTTCTCGTCAGTCCGGCGACCACTCATAATAGCAACGGGGATGTGTGCGTAATAGTCATGGTCTTTTACATAATCCAGAAACTCAAAACCGGTCATGTTCGGCATCGTAACATCCGTCAGAATCACATCAGGCAAGCCATCACCGGAATCGAGTGCATTCACACCAGCCGCCCCATCATGCCCGATGCTTACGGTATGTCCGTAAATAGTGAGTACCTCGGAGAGCGCAAGAACCATATCATGATTGTCTTCAAGTAAAAGTATATGTGCCATCAGAACTCCATCGTCAACAATAAACCGCTGTACCCTTTCAGTTTGATGTTGTGCAAGATCACACCTACTGAACAGCGCAGATATACAACGTCTAATCGCATTGTACATCAACGCAGGGCATTGCTAGTGTTAAGATCGTCTAACTTTTCCTTACGATAAGGCACATCTATGTCTTGCCAATGGTTTAGGCACGCACATGCCCATCACCGATGATAATCCACTTGTAGGTGGTTAACTCAGCCAGTGCCATCGGACCACGCGCATGTAATTTCTGTGTGCTGATAGCAACTTCTGCCCCTAAGCCCAGCGCACTCCCGTCCGTAAAGCGTGTGCTTGCATTGACATATACCGCCGCAGAATCAACCTCGTTCAGAAAACGGGTCGCATCATCCATATTCTGGGTCAAAATACCATCCGAATGAAAGGTGCTGTGGGCACGAATATGATTGATCGCATCATCCAGCGAATCAATCACCTTTAAGCCTAAAATCAACGCATACCATTCGGTATCGAAATCTTCCTCGCCAGCAATCTGCACACGATCATCAGTCCCAACAAGAGCATGGGCGCGTGGCTCTGCGCGGAAAGTAACATCATCTTTACCCAGATAATCGACCACACGGGGCAAAAATTCTGCCGCGACTTTTTGGTTGACCAGCACTGTATCCAGCGCATTACAAACAGCAGGACGCTGTGTTTTTGCATTATGGATAATTTCTAGCGCGTCATCGAGCTTTGCCGTCTCGTCGACATAAAGATGACAAATGCCGATACCACCAGTAATGACTGGAATCGTGCTGTTTTCCCGGCAGAAGTTATGCAAAGAGTTGCCCCCACGCGGAATAATCATGTCAACATAGTGATGTAATTTGAGCAATTCGCCCACATATTTACGATCTGTACTGGCGATAAACTGCACCGCATCCGCAGGGAATCCGGCTTGTGCTAGCGCTTCTTTGAGCACGCGTACCAATTGCACATTGGTGTTAATCACGTTTGATCCGCCACGCAAAATTACCGCATTGTTGGTCGCCAATGCTAACGAGGCAATATCGACGGTAACATTAGGACGCGCTTCGTAGATTACGCCAATAACACCAAGTGGTGTACGCCGTTTGCTGATCTTTAAGCCATTGTCAAGCACATTGGCATCAAACTCATGCCCGACAGGATCGGGTAATTCCGCGACTTTACGCACATCCGCGATAATCCCGGTCAGGCGTGTTGCGATATTCAAACGATCCCGTATATATAACGGATCAACCTGATTTTCCCGTGCATGTTGCAGGTCAATCTCATTGGCGGCGATAATCTCCGCGCTGTTGGTTTTTAGCAAATCTGCGATGTGGTTAAGTGCCGTGCGTTTTTGCGCCGTATCAAACTTAGCAAGTTCAAAGGCGGCTTCTTTCGCCCGTTTTCCCATCTCAATCATGTCGATGGTTGTTTCCGTTGGAGTGGTATTTATCATGAGTCATCTTCTTCAAGTATTTTTTGGCAACATAGTAATGCACATTGTAGCAAATTGTCGCCTGAGCGAACACCGAACAATACTTATAGAACTTCTTCAGACAATTTGACCCACCCGATGCGGTTTTGAACCGATATATTATCCACTTTTAGGCAAACTCTCAGATAGGATTCATCGACACCTTTTGTAACAGCATCATAATGAAAATATGCAAAATTTACACAGCAAAAGGAGTACATAAGCATGGTCGATATTATCAATAGACACAAAACTGGCGTAGACCTGAGCGACAAAACGCTGGATACGATGGGACAACTTTTAAACACACATCTCGCAACATCATTTGACCTCTATAGCCAGACCAAACAAGCACACTGGAATGTGAAGGGGATGCACTTCATCGCCCTACACCAACTTTTCGACACATTAGCAGAATCAATTCTGGAATATGTCGATATGATAGCGGAACGTGCCACCGCGCTCGGAGCCGATGCAATGGGTACAGCGCGCATGTCTGCACAGGCGACAGAGCTTGCCGAATTCCCGATGAATAATCTGGATGGTCAGGTAGTGCTTGAGGCGATGATTGACCGATATAGCGCTTACGGTAACCTTGCACGAGAAGCAATTGATGCCGCTAGCGAAGCCGGTGACGAAGTGACAACTGATCTGTTCACAGAAATCACACGTGGGATGGATAAGCACCTGTATTTCTTGCAATCACATCTATCATAAAGTCATAACACACATCTGAAATTAAAAGGGATGCCACGCATAAGTGTGACATCCCTTTTTCATATGCATCTGTAAAATCTGGTTTATTGACCGGACTGCACCTGTGAGTACAGTCGCCCGCCAAACTCATTCGCTAGCTTATTGTCGAGGTCGTCCGCATAACCGGAAATCATCGTGATAATATCGTTGGTCTCGTTAGCATCCAACCCCATTAACGGGCGCTCATTGAACACGTATACCACATCAAAAAATACACCGAGCGAGGCGTTGGTCAATTGCAAGTTAAGTTCCAACAATCGACGATACAAGGGCAGTAAGTTGGTGTTCGGCAAATGCAAAATGGGCGAAAGTACCTGCAAAAAGCCCCTATCGCCCTGCTCAGAGACATAAATTTCAATAATCGCGGAGCCACGCCGGAAATTCCAGCCGAACCCCTGCTCGGTGACAAGACGTGCATGTGCTGGATTGACATCTATTTTTGAGAGGATCGAATCCACCACTGAAGCGTGATGTTCGAGTGAATTGGTCGGTAGCTGTGCCCGTTCTTCATCATTCGGTCTGCGCCGTGCAAAAAGCATAGTCTCACTCCCTTATGTAATCCACTCAATCTTCAATCAAAGGTGTATGTGTTTGCTGATTTAAGTTATATCCACAGCGCAAACACACACTGTTAAAAAATCCCGCCCGCGCCTGACAACTCGGACATTTACGGTGAATATTCTCTCCATATACGCCGTCTAATTGTGGGATCGCCAGCGGAAAACGGGTTTCATTTTCTTTTTCAGGGAGCACACTCCCGCACATTTCGCAATAAAAACCGCCTAGCATACCCGCCCGGCATAAATATCCACAACTCGGGCAATAGCTCCGGTTAGATCTATCGCGTGCCTCATGCTGAAAATGATGCACATAACGGGTGATGGCATGAATGCTCAGACCATAAAAGTAGGAAGATGTCCGGTTCGCATTGCGCGAAAGCATCCCTACAAGCGTATTATTTTCGTCAAACACAGGATTACCACCTGCATCTACCGTGTGATGTATGGTCGTCGTGAACCATTCCTCGCGCAAGTCACTTACGGATACCCGTCGTTGTCCGGTCATTACCTTGCCACTGTAGCTCACAGCTGTTAGCGGTGTGTTATCAGGGATCGTCGGCTGGAGCGAAAACGGCAGGAGATCATGCACCTGAAAACCCGTTTCGATGAACGCAAGATCAATTTCAGGGTAAGATCGTGCGACTCTGCCGGGCAGTTGATGCCCTGCCTCTAGCTCGATGGTCACATGCGTAGCACCCCCTACCACAAAGCGTGTGGTCGCCACTAACCCATCTTGATTGACAAAAAAACCGGTGCCAAGCCCATTAGGACCGCCGACGATGCCCAGCATACGGTAAAAGGTTTTGCGGTTATACGCTTGCCCCTGATTTACCGCTTGATTAGAGATCACCGGTGGTTGTTGCGCGGGCACAGCCGGTGGTGGTGGCACATTGACCGGCACCTGTACGCCGGATGCTGGCGTTATATTAAACTCGCTAGACGCACCGGTGGGTGATGTTCCGTCGCCAGCATCAAATGACGGCAAATCAAGCTCCAACAAACGGGCAAGCCGGGAGCGAATATTTTCGTTATTTGGTTCAGCATCTAACGCACGGCGATGACAATCAATCTTGCTTTTAATATCCGTCTTGGTTTCTGATAACCATAGATACGCTGTCGCACGTAAAGAGCCTTGAAGTTGATCGTTATTGAGGGCAATCTTCAACAGGCGCGCGCCTTCTATTTTGTTCCCCTGACGAACGGCTTCGATCCCCTGTTCCATGATTCGGAACG
>DAOTXB010000278.1:0-3823 GCA_034435575.1 Anaerolineae bacterium | reverse complement strand
TTCCCGCGCAACACCGCGATCCCTACCGCCTCTTTGAACGGCGCATCTTTGGTGGCGATGACCTCACGGTTATAGCAGGGTGCGCCCTCGGTGTTCGTGCCGAGGCTCTGCCCGTTGACCGTCAGCGCGTCCATGTGTAAGTCGTCTTTCAGCGCTTGAATCACGACAGGCAGACCACCCGCATAATAAAAGTCCTCCATCAAATAATCGCCGGAGGGCATCAAATTTACCAGCAGGGGTAATTGACTGCCGAGCTTGTCGAAATCATCCAGCGCGAGGTCAATACCTACGCGTCCAGCAATCGCCAGCAGATGCACCACAAAATTGGATGAGCCACCCACCGCCGCGTTGACCTTGATCGCATTCTCGAAGGCATCGCGGGTCAAAATCTGTGATAAGCGTAAATCTTCCTTGACCATCTCGACAATGCGCCGCCCGGAGAGTTGCGCTAACCGTCGCCGTCGCGAATCCGCCGCCGGAATCGCCGCCGCACCCGGCAAGGTTAAGCCCAGTGCTTCCACCATACATGCCATTGTGGAAGCCGTGCCCATCGTCATGCAATGCCCATCACTGCGGGACATGCACGACTCAGCGTCCATGTAATCGTCTAAGCTCATTTCCCCGATGCGATAATCATCGCTCATCTTCCAGACATCCGTGCCACTGCCAATGTCGCGCCCACGATATTTACCGTTGAGCATGGGACCACCGTTGACGACCAGCGTCGGTAAGTCCACACTCGCCGCGCCCATAATGGTGGACGGTGTGGTTTTGTCGCATCCGGTCAGCAACACGACACCATCCAGCGGGTTAGCGCGAATCGTTTCTTCCACGTCCATGCTTGCCAGATTACGGAACAACATCGTTGTCGGGCGCATCAACACCTCGCCCAATGACATCACGGGGAATTCCATCGGGAAGCCGCCCGCCTCGTACACCCCGCGCTTGACCATTTCCGCCAGAATACGAAAATGGGCGTTACACGGTGTCAGGTCTGACCATGTGTTGCAGATGCCGATGACCGGACGACCATCGAACATATCATCGGGATAGCCCTGATTTTTCAGCCAACTACGATGGGTAAAGCCGAGCGTGTCATATTTACCGAACCATTCCTGACTGCGATATTTGGGGGTGTTTTTCTCGTCTGACATAGGAAATTAGCGCCTTTTTGTGAAATGTAATAGCTATACAATCGGGAAAATCTTTCAAATTTTGCGTAGGTAATCTTTAATGTACTCAAGATAGCATTGGTAACTCTATGCAAGATAATCTATCAAAATTCAGCGTGAATAGGCATGTCGAATAAATCAATGTCGATTTTTCTGGGATAATGGAATAGTCGACTCTTTATAATATTACTTTGTACCCAATTTTCAAATTTCCTTAGATCAGACTGATCTAAAATTGAAAATATCTTACGCCACATCCATATATCAATTACAAATTTCATTTGTAGGCTTATATTTGTCTTTAATCCACGTGTTTTTCTTAGTTTTGTTTCCCATTCATCGGCAGGCATTAGTATAAGAGCCTGCACAACCCCCTTTACTTCACGGCTAAGTTTGTTATGCTTTACAATCACGTTTTTTAATTCCTGCACAGTTGCTTCTGTAAATGGCAATGGAAGCCATTGTTGAGTTCTTCCGTTTAAGTTACTTTCCCAGCTTATGAAAATCGTATCCCAACTTGTTTTAAACTGTGAAATTTCCGAATACTTTTCAATAAAGCTATACAAATTGATAACCCAGTGATAAATTTCCGTACCATACTCTTCACCAAATCCATCAATAATCGAAAGAAATATATTCCGATAGATTGAATATATTTCATCAAACTGTGTATATAATGAGTCATAATTATATTTGTCGATTATTTTCAACTGATCGCGTATGATTACACGTAGTTCATGAGTAGGTTGAGTAGTTAATCCCAGAGCTTTATGATAAGGTTCTATTTGCTTGATGCTCAATATTTGAAAGGCTTTGAGGTAATCATAAACAGCATGATCTGGTAAAGAACGTTTTGATGGTATGTCAGGCATAAATCATTCTCGCATTAGGATTTTTGCACATGCTTCAGATGAAACGAAGGATGGCAACCGTACAAACGCACAATTGTCTGCGTAGGTATTGGGGGTGTTTTTCTCGTCTGACATAGGAAATTAGCGCCTTTTGAGTTCTTAGTCGTATTAATTGTCTTGTAGTGTATCCAAAGGTAGAATTTTCACCATAACAAATTGGTGTTTTATTGTAGATTTAGGAAAACAGGTAAACGTTGTAAAGGTTGATAATGTCAGTTGGTGATGAACTTGTACTTGCGGTCGAATTGAAACCGGATTTACCCCAAGATGTAATGAATGTTCTATTTCATATCAATAATCTTAGTCTGGGTGATCCAAATTACAGGCTTGAGACAGTACCCAAGCACGCTTTCTTTGAAAAATTCTGGGATCACTATTTTAACGGTTGGAACGCATATTTTAACGGGACTTCTTTTATAAGTTTCAGAAAGAAAGATGTAAATGAATATCATTTGACCCTACGTATAGTGGTTCGAAATGGTTCCTCATATATTGCTGGTTTTTTGCATTGGTTAGCACCGTACGTTGTCCCGGATGGTTTTGCTGGATATACACGCACTGATGTAGCTGAAGATATAATCTGTCATATCCATTTTTCGGACAATCATGCGTATTATCACGAACTAGACCTAAGAAAAGAGATACCGAAGAAGACTATTATTAAACTAACAAGAGAAGACGGTAGATGGTCGATTGATAAGTATAAGTAGTCAATCACCAGTCTTGTGTTCTAAAATGTAGAGAAAACTAGCCACTGTGAAACAGGGATCTATTTATCTAAGCTAGGCAAATCCTCCGGTGGGCGACTGTAATTTGTCCAGCCACCATCCACGATGATCGTTTGCCCATTAATGTGATACGACTCCGGTTGTGCGAGGAAGATCACCGCGTTCACGATGTCGGCGACCTGTCCTACATGACCGTTCGGGTTGACCACACGCCAATGAGCTTCATAATTGGGGTCATCCAGTGTGCGTTCGGTGGCGGTTGCACCGGGAGCAATCGCGTTGACCGTCAACCCGTGCCGTCCGAGTTCCACACCCAGTACCTTCGCCAGATGAATAATCGCCGCTTTGGTCATGCCATATGCGCTCAGGTTAGGGTAGCCCTGTACCCCTGTTACCGATGAGGTTAACAGGATGCGCCCATGTGTGGTTTTGTGCTGAATCATGAGGTTAGCGGCGGCTTGTGCGGTGAAGAACGTCCCGCGCATGTTGACCGACATCACCTGATCGAAGGTCGCCGGATCATAGCTTAAAAAGTCGCCAAAATGGGTGATCCCCGCGTTAGCGACGACCACATCTAAGCGTCCCTGTTGCCCGGCAAAATCACCTATCATCGCCCCCACCGCGTCTACATCGCTAACATCACAGGGGTAGGCAGTAACACACGCTTTGCCGACCATGTTATTAATCATCTGTGCGGATTTCTGCGCGAGTTGAGCGTCTACATCGTTCAGCGCGACGGTTGCGCCTGCCTGTGCGAATGCCTCGCAAATGCCATAGCCGATGCCCGTGCCTGCGCCGGTCACGACTACAGCGTAATCATCAAATTGTGTCGTCATCACCCACTTACCTGTGTGCCAGATTTAAGCTCACGCAGAGTATAGCACGGGTAACGGTCTTTATCGGAATTTGGCGCTATGTGGTTAGTCTGTGGTGATTCTCGTCACCAGAGAGCATGTAAAAAGCGGTTAAAGATTAATAGTTGCTAAAAATAACACACTGTAACAATAAATTT
>DAOTXB010000277.1:0-4058 GCA_034435575.1 Anaerolineae bacterium | reverse complement strand
TGTCTCGTTCATCATGTCTCCATGCTATATCTTCGAGTCCACTCGAAGTCAAGCGCATGTTGATGAGTATACGATGAGTAGAGCGCACATCACCGCCGTGAATCGATGAATAGCGCAGGCATTTACTGCACGGGGAAAAACACACTTAAATGAATAGCAGATAAATGGACTATGACAGAAGTAAACAATTACTCATATCAGTTTCAGTCTAATTTTATTTGCCGTTGCTAGAATAAATAGTACACACTCAACCCTAATTATAAGGAGACATATGATAGATTTTGACGAATTAAAACAACTACTACGCGAAAAAGATGGTGAGCAGATTTTGTCGGTCTATTTACGCACAGATGCCGCCTTAAGAGAAAATCAGTCCGAAAAACCCGCCTGGCGTATCTGGTTAAAGACGGCATTGCGCGACATGGAAGCCACCCTAGAAGATGGGCAGATGGACGCATGGCATGACCGTGTTCAGCGCTTGCACGAATTTCTGGATAATCAAAATGAAATTCCTAAAAGTATCGCGGTCTTCTTCGGCGAAACCTTCGAACGCACATTCATACTGCCTGTGTTGCTCGGCGACAATCACCTGAGCTATGGCAATATGGAAATTGCGCCGTTGGTCTGGGTGATGGACGAATATGAGCGCTATGTGGTGGCGCTGGTCGATAGCGAAAATGCCCATATCATGACTATGTACCTTGGCAATGTGAATTCGCTTGAGGAACTCGAATCCGATATTTCAGCCTATGATTTTGGCGAGAAAACATTGATGCCCCGCAAAACTGCCGCAGGCAACTCGGGTAATCAGGTAACACATGGGAGCAATCAGGATAGCTTCGAGGACATGATTGATGAGCACACCAACCGCTTCTATCGTGATGTGGCGCAACAGATAGAAACACAGATGAAGCAGGTTGACTCACAACGAATCATTCTAGGCGGTAGTGAAAAATCCGCCCATGCTGTGCAGGATGAATTGCATGAGACGGTCAAAGAGAAGATCATCGACATCGTTGCTGTACCAATTGATACAGATGACCGCACCCTGATGGAGCGCATTATTCCCACAGCGCTTGACTTTGAGCGTGAGCAGGAGCGCATTCTGGTCGAAGACCTTATCGGAATGGCAAAATCAAACGGACGTGCGGTGCTTGGTCAGGATGAGATTGAAGATGCCCTGACACAACAACGGGTGGAATTACTCGTCGCGCCGTGGATGGCGCAATCTAATATTCAAGACACGGTCAAACACCTTGTCACGCATACCATACAAAATGGTGGGAATATAGAGTTTGTGCATGGCAAAGCGGCAGACATCCTCAAAGACGAGGGCGGTGTCGCGGCGCGCTTATATTACACCATCTAGTCTGATAACAACGCTAAACTGCAATAAGGGTACTTGGACAGTGTGCCGGTACCCTTTTTATGTATGCTTGAGTATCCTCTAACCAAAACCCTACCACAACGTCTTTCCCAAATGAACGACCCCCTGTACACTTAATCTCTAGTGCACACAATTATTTTTAGCAGGAGAGATAAGCCATCATGTCCAACAAAGCGATGGCAATTCTGGTTGATTTATTTTCGTCGGCAGAGCTTGATGTCATTAAGCTCATTCATGATAGTGCTATCATCAGAACCTATCAGCCGGACTCGTTTTTGTGTCGGCAGGGCGAGTTAGAGGATACCTTCTATATTCTGTTAGAGGGTCAGGTGGATATTTATCGCTCTGCGGAAGGTCAGCGCATTTTATTGGATTATTTTACCGAGGGTGATTGCTTCGGTGAGATGTCGCTCATCCTTGATGTGCCCCGCACAGCCGATGTGGTCGCGTCCGGTGCTGTGCGTGTGATGGAAATTGATCGGCAAAATTTTAACGATCTGTTGAGTTCAAACAACGAATTGTTACTCACGGTGGTGCGCTTTTTGTTGAACCGATTGCTCACGCAAGAAGATCGCCGGATTGTTCAGCTTGCCCGCCAAAAGCGTCAATCGCTCGATGCCCCACAGGTGTTTATCAGCTATGCGCGCCAGAACGAGGCGTTTGTGCGTAAGCTAGCGAGTGGGTTAAATCATCATAAGATCAATGCATGGGTGGATATTCATGAGATCGAAGCGGGGAAAAGCTGGGCGCGTCAAATCGGTAAAGCGTTGGATAGTTGCGAATTGATGTTGCTAATTCTATCAGAAACCAGCATGAATTCGGTCAATGTCGAGGATGAATGGAATTATTATCTTGATAAATCGAAGCCCATCATCCCCGTGTTGTACGAGCGTTGTGATGTCCCCTATCGCCTGCACAAGCTCCATTATATTGACTTTACCAGCGAAACATTTGAGAATGGGCTATCACAACTCGTCGCCAATTTACATCAATACATGAACGACATGCGTCCCACGTAATTACGCTTGTTTATCGTCCACTAAATTCCATCTCTTTACGCACGGTATCCAGCAGAGTCTCTGCGCGGAGTTGACTGAGCGTGTAGCACGGACCGCCCAATTTTTCCGCCAATTTCGCGGCTAACCCCTGATCGAATGCCACATGCTCCATATTGATCGTCACGGTGCGAATATTATCGTCTTTGATCGAACGAGCGATGCGATGCGCTTCATCCTGTGGCGAGAGTTGATCGCTGATACTGACGTTGCCCGCGCCATCGGTCAGCAGAATAATCAATGGCATGATGTCGGGGTGAATCTGCTTTTCGCGTCGTACCACCTCATAAGAGAGCATCAATCCGGCTGAAAGCGGGGTCTTACCGCCCACCTGTACATCCGTGAGGGCAGTTTTCGCCAACATCACCGAATTTGTAGGGGGCAAGACGAGGTTGGCACGGTCTTTGTTAAACACCACCAATCCCACACGATCACGCCGTTGGTAGGCATCGGTCAGCAGAGACATAATCGCGCCTTTAGTCGCCTGCATGCGCTCACTAACCGCCATACTCCACGAGGCATCTACCGCGAACAAAATCAAGTTCGCCGCCCGACGCACACGAACTTTACGCTGGAGGTCACTCTTTTTCAGCGCATATGCCATGCCACTTTCTTCTTTTTGATCTTCACGTTGTGTTTGGAAGGGCGCGGCGGCGCGCAGAGTCGCGTCGAAGGCGATGTCGTCGGTACGATCCCCCGCCGGACGCGCTTGCACATACCGCCCGCGTTTACGGTCAGTGCGGGTATATGAGCGCCGACCACTTTGTTTACGGGTGAGTTTGTCTAATTGGGTGTTGAGCTTACGCGGGGCAAATTCCGCGCCAGTGTCGGTATTTTGTCCACCTTCCCACCAGTTCGCGTCCTGATTCTGGAACATATCTTGTGGGGCTGGCTGGGCATTGCTGACATCCGGCGCGGTCTGTTCTTCGGTAGATTCACCTACTGGTTGGCTTTTTTTTTGCCATCAGGGCTGGTTTCGCTTCGCATTTCTGCGCCTTCGCTGGCTTCTTCACTTTCGCCCATTTCGGCTTCTAGCTGTGCCATCTCGTTATCGAGCGCGTCGAAATCCACCTGTGCATCGGCGAAGGGACCCCGTTTCAGGCGGTGCGGAATCGCCAATTCAATCGCCACTAAGATGTCATTACGATTGACCTGCTTGCGTCCATCGAAGGCGGCATGGGCACGGGCGGCTTTTAGAATCACAAGGTCGGCACGGTGACCGTCAATGTGCATGTTGCTCGTCATCATGGCGATCAAACGCAAATCTCCACGCGAATATTGCACCTCATCGACAATTTCTCTGGCGGCGGCGATCCGTTCCGTCAGCGCATCTTCGTGCGGTTGCCACTCATCTTTGAATGCTTCGGAATTGCTCTCATACGCGATGTGACGTTCCAGAATTTCCATACGTTCGGTGGCACTGTTGATCCCGTGTACTTCCACGCTCAATGCAAAACGATCCAACAATTGCGGGCGCAGATCACCTTCTTCTGGGTTCATCGTGCCGATCAAGATAAAGCGTGCCGGATGCGTAAAGCTGATGCCTTCACGTTCCACCACGTTCACGCCCATTGCGGCACTATCAAGTAGCAGGTCAACCACATGGTCATCGAGCA
>DAOTXB010000276.1:0-12512 GCA_034435575.1 Anaerolineae bacterium | reverse complement strand
ATTTGTTGAGGTGGGACCCGTTAATGAAGTTTTTTATCATCCACGCCATGCGTATACCCTGAGTTTACTTGATGCGGCACCACGCCTCAGTTCTGGTGCGGAAGAACTCCATAGTATTCCCGGTAGCCCACCGGATCTAATTGAACCGCCCACCGGATGTAAATTTCACGAACGTTGCAAATTAGCCACTGACATTTGCACCCATAATAAACCGGAATATCTTACATTTAACGATAATCATCTGGTCGCGTGCCATCATCATGAAGAAGTGCGCGCTCAACGAGAAGAAGTGAACCAATCATGAGTCAACAACCACTTATTGAACTAAAAAATGTACATCGATCATTTGAGAAAGATCGAGAGATTATTCCGGTGTTGCAAGACATTAACCTCTCTATCAATCCGCAGGAGGTTTTGTGCCTGGTCGGCGAAAGTGGTTGTGGGAAGACAACTACAGGAAAGATTATCGCCGGTTTGCTTGATGCATCCGAAGGGGATGTACTTTACAATGGTCAGGTAATGGAAAGCTATACACCACGAGAGCGTTCAAAAGCGCGTCGATCCATGCAATTGGTACATCAAGACCCATTCGCGTCATTGAACCCCGCCCACACTATCGGACAAATTCTTGGCTTTCCCCTTAAGCGGCACAAAATGATCAATGGACGTAATGAACTACGTCGCCGAATCTGGGAACTGCTTACACTGGTTGACTTAACACCACCGGGCGATATCGTCAATAAGTTCCCTCATCAACTCAGTGGGGGACAACGTCAACGTGTTAGCATCGCCCGTGCGCTCACCGTAAATCCTAATCTTATTGTTGCGGATGAAGCGGTAAGCATGGTTGACGTGAGCATTCGCATTGGTATTTTGAAGATGCTCCATAATTTGCGTGATGTTTTTAATCTATCTATTGTGTTTATTACCCATGACCTTGCATTAGCCAAATATTTTGCCTGGGATGGACGAATTGCGGTTATGTATTTAGGGCGTGTGGTAGAAATTGGACGGACAAAAGATATTATCGGTAACCCAGCGCATCCATATACACGCGCATTACTCTCAGCGGTACCGGAAGCAGACCCTAACCTCACACGAAGCAAACAACAAATGGAATTGCGTTCCGAAGATATACCGAGCTTGACGGATATTCCATCCGGTTGTGCGTTTCATCCACGGTGTCCTTTTTATAAACCGGGTGTATGTGACGAATTTGTTCCTGTACTCGAACTGACCGAGGGATTCTCTCAGCGCGTGGCTTGCACACCTCTAACGAGAGAAAAAGAGCTAACTTTGTATGCTTAACGCGTTGCGCGGATTCTTACAGCTCGGTTTTTTTATTATGGTAACGGGCTTTTGCTCGGCATGGTTTCTACCGAGAGATAGTGGGGAATTTGTCATAAGCATCTGCGCCGGGGGAATTGGTCTGATTCTAGTAATCAGTATCGTGATCCTTGGTCGCCTAATTAGATAGGGGTACATCACCCAATGTTAAGGCATAAATCATCAAAACCATATTACGAGCAAATAAAAGAGTACATATTATATAAAATACATGCTGGCGAATTAAATGCACACGATAAGATACCATCTGAACGTAACCTTTCTGAACAATTCGGAGTGAGTCGATTAACGGTATCAAAGGCAATCAAAGAACTTGTGTTAGAAGGCAAGCTCTATACACAGGTAGGTAAGGGGACATTTGTTAGAGACGAACCCATTGACCAAACCTTAGATGCACTAACCAGCTTTTCAGAAGAGATGGATAAGCGTGGTCAACTATCATCGAGCCTAATTGTTCGTTCAGGTGTGATCTCTGCTTCAGAAGAAGTTGCCAGTAAGCTGAAAATCCCAACGGGTGTATCTGTTGTTATGCTTAAGCGCGTGCGGATGGTCAATGATCAGCCATTAGCTATAGAGACAGCATACATCATCGCAGACTATTGTAATGGTATTCTGGATCGTTTCGATTTTAGGCATGAATCTTTGTATAGAGTGCTAAAAGACCACTATGATCTGCGGTTGATATATGCCGATCAAGAACTCGAAGCGCGATTGGCGACACCTGAAGAAGTTGAGAAGTTACACATTGAAGTTGGCAGTCCAATATTGAGTATGCGACGGGTCACTTATATTGAGGCAGAACAGCCGATAGAATTTGTGGAATCTGCATATCGTGGTGAACGATATAAGTTCCGTGCAAGATTAGTGAATTGATAGGGCAGTTTAGATGTTATGTATCGTCAAATTCTCGATAGTGTGCAGGAATCACTTTTGAGGAGGGTTGGCGATATTTCCCTCAAGTTTGATAGAGTCTTGATAAACCTCTTGACAAAAAAGTGCTTTATCGTATAATTGCGATTATGATCACTAAACAAGCAGTCAAAACTTACAATCTCACAGTGAGCGAACAACGACTCACGCAGATAATGAAAGCACTTGGTCATCCCGCACGGATGCAAATTGTGCGTTATTTGAGCAATCATCCGCAGTGTTTTACGGGTGATATTGTTGAGGTGCTACCGCTTGCACAGGCGACAGTTTCTCAGCATCTCAAAGTGTTGCGTGATGCTGGTTTGATCTGTGGCACAATTGAAGGTCCTGCAACCAGTTATTGCCTTGATTACAACGCGATTGAATGGTTAAAATCTCAAGTAGGTCTTATGTTCTAAGCTATATATTTTTTGATTGTTTAATCGTAAAAATACGATGAATATCTAGTAATCAATTATTCTGAGAGGAAATATCTCAATGTCTAAAAGTCGTCCTGTTGCTGTGATTGGTGCGGGTCCAGTTGGTTTAGCCGCCGCCGCACATTTACTTGAACGTAATGAAACGCCTATTATTTTTGAAGCAGGTGCAGAAGTGGGGGCGAATATTCGCTCGTGGGGTCATGTTCGTATGTTCTCTCCCTGGGAATATATGATGGATAGTGCGTCAATACGGTTACTTGAGCAGTCCAACTGGCAGATGCCACCGGTCGATGCGTTGCCAACCGGTGATGAATTAGTTGACCAATATATACAACCATTGGCGAACTTACCAGAAATCAGTGAGCATTTGCATCTTAATACCCGTGTCATCGCGGTGAGTCGTCGTGATGTAGATAAAATGAAAAACTCCGGACGCGATAACGCTCCCTTTATCCTGCATGTTCAATCAACTGATGGTGGTGAAGCACTCATAGAAGCCCGTGCAGTCATTGATGCATCAGGTACATGGAATCAGCCCAACCCACTGGGTTCTGGCGGTTTACCCGCGATTGGGGAAAAGCGACACCAAGAACACATTGCTTATGGTATTCCTGACATTCTTGGCGAAGTAAAAGAACGTTACGCTAATAAAAAAGTTATGGTGGTTGGCAGTGGTCATTCTGCTATCAATGCCTTGTTAGAATTGGCGCAACTCAAGCAGAATTACCCTGAAACGTATATTATTTGGGCGATGCGCGGTACCAACCTTGAACGTGTGTTTGGTGGTGGAGAAGATGATGCATTACCCGCGCGTGGTGCGCTTGGTGAACGTGTTAAATCACACATCGATGCAGGTAATGTTGAACTCGTTACGCCATTCCGGATTCGTGAAATCAAGCCGCTAGAAGATAGAATCAGTGTGATTGGGGAAACCGCAACCGGTTCACAATCTGTAAGTGTTGATGAAATTATCGCAACCACCGGCTCACGCCCTAATTTGGCCATGTTGCGTGAATTACGCTTAGAAACAGATTCATCGCTAGAAAGCACGCGTACACTCGCGCCAATGATTGACCCCAACATTCATTCTTGTGGGACTGTGCCGCCACATGGAGAGGCAGAATTACGTCACCCTGAAAAAGACTTCTATATCGTTGGTATGAAGAGCTATGGGCGTGCGCCAACTTTCTTATTGGCGACAGGTTATGAGCAGGTACGGTCAGTTGTTGCGGCACTGGCTGGCGATTTTGAAGCGGCGAGAATTGTAGAGTTAAATCTGCCGGAAACCGGTGTCTGTTCTACTGATTTTGGTGAAAGTGAAGATGCCTGTTGTGGCGTGCCAGCATCCGCAAATGTCACCTTTGATACTGTTCCACAAAAGCTCGAACTCATTGAGTTGACACCTGTAAAGAAGTCCAATACGTCCTGTTGTTAAGGCGCGTACAAAAAGGTGAATATTGGGAAGATTGGATAAAGTTTAGCATACAATCTTCCCTGTTTGTTGATTTATCTTTGCAAAGCGGTCATGTATTTTGTTAAATCTTCAGTGGATCTGTGATGACTTCTAAGATGCCTGGACCATCAATGTCGGCGAGTTCTTGTAACCCTTTGGGTAAATCATCATGTGAGGTCACGCGCTTACCCCATCCACCACACATCTTCGCAAATTCAGCGAAATTTGGATTTACAAGGCTGGTTTGCCACACCGGTAATTTGACTCCGCGTTGTTCCTTGCTGATCTTACCAATTTGATCATTATTGAGCAAGACAAGTTTAATCGGCAAATCATATTTAACCGCAGTTGTGAATTCCATTGTGTATTGTCCAAAACCACCATCGCCCGCAACCGCCCAAATCGGACGCTCACCGTCGACAGCAACAGCGGCACCAATGGCGGCGGGGAATGCAAAACCTATACTACCCAGATAACCACTCATCAAAAGTTCTTGTCCGGTTTTGGTTTCAAAATAGCGCCCGAATGAATAGGTATTGTTGCCCACATCTACCGCTATAACAGCATTTTCTGGCACAACTGCGCCCATTTCACGGAATAATGTTGCGTTATTGACACCATTTTCGTCACCTGCTTTGGCGCGGTCAGATTTCTCCTTGCGCCATTGCGACCAGCGTCCGGCAATTTCTCGACGGATATAATCGCGATTATACGTGCCTTTTGTACCTTCCAGTGCATCAATCATCTGGGCGACAGTCATGCCAATATCACCCCAAATTGGAACATTCACGGGATGGAATTTGCCGAGAATCATACGATCAGAATCAACCTGAATGAGCTTTTTATAGGATGCGATTCCGGTATGATTGCTGAAGGATGCGCCAAAGACGAGCATAGTATCGGCGCGATTCATCATAAAGGCGGCAACAGGCGTGCCACTCCGACCAAGTACGCCACACGCTAATGGATATGTATCTGGAACAAGACCCTTCGCCTTGAATGTTGTCAAGATCGGTGCTTCGATGATCTCGGCAAGTTGCATAATTTGTTCGCAGAACGGCTTCG
The DNA here is from genome assembly GCA_034435575.1 of Anaerolineae bacterium. Taxonomy (GTDB): domain Bacteria; phylum Chloroflexota; class Anaerolineae; order Aggregatilineales; family Phototrophicaceae; genus JAVJSU01. Next base: position 7,298 of record DAOTXB010000276.1, on the reverse strand, counting down.
CGCCTTTACCGACCACAATTCCCGTGATTTTGGAGTCCTTGAGCATCTCGACTGCTTCCTGGAGCTGTTCTGAAGGCGGTGCGATTTCGGTAGTGCTGATTCGCCCGTGTCGTGGGGTTTCTGGGCGGGGTTGCAAGCCGGGGGAGAACGCGACTTCGTCTGGAAAGATCAAATGTGCTACATCACGATTGACTACGGCATGTTTGATCGCAAGTGCCATCAGATCTGAAGCATTTTCATTGTTGAGTACAGTCTGGCTCCATGCCGCGACACTATTAAAGGCAGAGGCGAGGTCAACCTCTTGGAAGGCTCCTGGACCGAGTACCTGGGTTTGTACCTGACCACTTAGGGAGATAATGGGTACACGATCAACCTTTGCATCCCATAAGCCGGTTAACAGATTGGTTGAACCTGGTCCTGCGATGCCAAGACAAGCGGCAGGTTTACCTGTTAATTTGGCATAACCACTGGCGGCGAAGGCGGCGGCACCCTCATGACGGACACCGATAAAGCGCATTTTACCCTGTTCTTCTTGTACACGAATAGCATCAGCAACACCGAGGTTACTATGTCCGACCATACCGAAAATTGCCGTGAGTCCCCAATCAACAGCGACTTCCATCATTTGTTTTGAGATGGTGTCTTCAACTGTCTTCGGCTCAACACCGACATAGATACCGTCCTCACGATTTTCAACCGGATAGGTTGCTACATCATCATCAGAACCGGGCGGTGGGGTGCCATCAACGGCTGAGTATTCATAACCATGCCAGGGGCAGATGACATATCCTCGCTCATCAATCAAACCTTCGCCCAACGGTCCACCTTGATGCGGACAGTGGTTATCGAGTGCGTGATATTCGTCTTCGTAATGCGTTAAACATACCGGTTGGTGCCCTGCAATCACAGTCTTTACATGCCCATCTTTGAGGTCATCTTTATCCGCGACTTTATGCCATTGTAATTCAGTCATGTCGTCTCCCTATGTTGTTTGGTTTCAGCAGTTACATAATTTGCTTTAGCCTGCGCTGATTTCCGCTGCTGAGAAATTGACGTGGAATGGTTCGCAATAAATGACTACAGCAATAAAGTCTTCCAGTACAATATCTGCTGGGATTTCATAATTCTGGTTCCCTACATTGCCCTTAAGCTGTCCAAGGTCAACATAGTCATCATTGACACTTTCGAGGATAGAACCGGGGACATTGCTGGTTAGTAAGACATGCAAATCGGGACCATTGGTCACATCAAAATTCTCGAAGCGTAAAATACGGCTACCATCGGGTAATTGATAGATCGTTGCTGTTCCTGTACCACGATGCACCGCATCATAGGTGCCAAATGTGCCTGAATAAAGGACGATAGGTTCAGCATTTGGCATTGGGTCATCAGATTCCGTGTTCTCTTCCATCATCGACATTGCGGTATCCTGTGCCATTTCTGGATTATCTTCTGCCAATGTGATGAGTGTATCCTGTTGATCTTCTGGCATATCATCGAAAGCATCGCGTTGTGTTTGTGTAAATTCGGGGAAGGCTTCGTCCACAACATCGTCGATGAAGTAAGGACTCCATAGCGGGAAAGTGACCACCCCTGCAATAATTGCTAATATGACCCCGCCGAGAATCATCCACTGTGACCGTTTCATGTATCTCTCCTTGTGTGCATCAATGATTTTTGTGTGTACAGGTTAAACGCTACAGTACCACCCTAACAAATGTGTTACGGTACGTAAGATCATAATTTCTTGATTGATTGCCGTATACAGAGCATAGCGTAGCCAAGGCAACGGTTTCAAGTAGAGTAGGCGTTAAGCATATTTGGCGCGGTTAACCCTATAATGTGGTCATGATGACTTTCAATTATCAGGACGTGGACGACTATGAGCTTATCAAGACGACAATTTTTACAGGGTGCGACATTATTTGCTTCTGCGGCGTTATTATCACCAGCACACCGTTTATTGGCATCTACTCCCGCTCAACAATTAATGCGAGGCGATCACCTGGCAGGCTTTCTCGCCGCGATGAACGAACCTTTTGCCGCGCCCCTTAACGCGCATTTTGAAGCGGTGTTACAGAATAATAATGCCGGATTATTGCTCTATGATTTGAGTAATGCGCGTTTTATGACCGCACTCGCGCCGGAAAATCCTTTACCTGTCGCGTCAGCGTTCAAAGCGCCTTTGCTTCTGTGTTTCGTAGATACGGTTGACGAAGCGGTATGGGGACAAGTACCAGTTGATTATTGGTTTGTGAGTAGTAGCGCAGATGTTCCAGAAAACTATCGTGATAGCTGGCGACAAAATCAAGCCATCTTGCAATCGCTATATCGTATGATTGTGATTAGTGACAATGTGGCAACGGGCGAAGTATTATCATATTTGGCACGTTATCATAACACCAATGATCCACTGGTTTATTTCAATGACTGGGCACGTGACCGGGTAGGGATGTCGCAATTATCAGCGTTGAGCGCATGGGATCAAGGCTTGGCAGACAATCATACGGTGATCGATACTCGCTTTACGGGGCGTGGCACAACGATTGCCGGACAGGTAGTGACCTTTGAAAATTTAATGACTCCCCGCGACATCGGCTTATTTTATGTATGGATGCTCAGTGATTTGCCAGATCAGGCGCTTATGACGTGTCAATCGCTGTTAAGTACAATTCGTGATAATCGTGGCGCGAACCTTGAACGGTTGGCAATAGATTTAGAGGGTGTGCCATATAGTAAAAATGGCTCATTGATTACGGACAACGGTACTGTGATCACGGATGCTGGTGTGATTAGTTTATCGGATGATCGTCAATATTTGCTGGTAATGTTGTCGCTTGGGATGCCAACAATGATCCCTACATTGTTCGAAGAATTAAACGCCACCTTGCGTGGACGTTATAATGAAATTCTCCACCATCACCGCAATAATTCCGTAAGCCGTGAAGAACTGCTCGCTATTTATACTGCACATTTGCAAGTAGCTTATCCACACCAAGAAGACATGCTGGAGTCACAATATCAGTATGGCTTTATCGTGCCCGAAGGTGTTGACGTGTACGCCAATCCTAATGATGCTCAACCAATCCATAACCCAATTATTCGCTCAACACGGTTTGGTATTCATCTGTTGATGCAAGGTGCGCTGGTGCGTTATGTTGATGTGGATGCTAATTGGGTGGAATTGATGCCAGACGATCATCGGGATAATGTGCGTGTGCGGTTAGGTAACCGTCTCTTTGTTCGGCGCAGTGATGTTTGGCGCGTTTCATTAGATTATAGTCAGCCAATTTTGAGCGTAAACGATACTGTTATTGACCCGACTGATAAATTTATTGCGATCAATCTTGGTGATCGTGAACTGATGGCATTTGAAGGGGCGACACCAATTCTTCGTATACCGATTGTGCTCAACCCTGATACAACGCCGCGTGGGGCACAGGTAATTACCAGCAAGTGGTTTGCTCGGAGCATGCAACCATGGGCACCGGGCGTACCATTTACATCATTCTTTGGTAGTGAAGGTTATGCGCTACACGGTTCACCCTGGCAAAGATGGTCAACGACGGTTAATCAGGGCAACATTAGTGGCAGAAGCAGTGCCGGTTGTATAAATGTTCCTGATTGGATGATTACAGCCGGTAATTATCATCGACCTGCCGATGAATTACTGTTTCGCTGGGTTGGTGGTATGGAGAATGTAGGTGAGCGTATCTTTGATTATCCGAGTGATAACAATCCTGCGTTACGCATCTTTAATGTCGATTATCTGCCCAATTTACGCACTTATTATCGCCCCGAAGGATTAACCCGAAACGGCTCATCCTGGGATGATGTGATTGATATGTGGCATGGTGTACCCCTACAAGCACCAGAATCATTTTTCGTGTAGTCAAAAGGCGATGATGGCTTAAAAAGGTAGGGCAACATAATTCAATTGCTCTACCTTCATAACATCTACACAAGTGGTAAAATGTATTGTTTTACGTCGTCATCAGTTGTCGGTGTTGGAATATCGGCATGCAAAGACCATGTTTCACTATGTACACGACTTTCGCCGGGAGGTAATCGATATATGCGACTCAATGTTTCTAACTCAAGCATCCACGCATTAGTGAAGACTTCTACGTTACACCCCAGATCAGGATAGGTTGCATTTTCAGCGTAACCGTATCGTTTAATGAATGTTGTCTCATTATTTACGTAAGCAAGCCAACCATCCTTAATGCCACCGCCAACCTTTAGCGGTGGATTGGAAGTTTTTTCCTGTTTTAGCATGAGATATTCACGTCCGTATACCCACCGAGGATCACCCATATCTACATATGACCAGAAAACTAACTGTGTGTTTGGTAACAAATCATCAGGATGTTTGCCTCGTTCGGGCAGGGGGATAATGGCAATTCCGCCACTCTTCATCACTGATAATGCCCAGATAGAAAGACCGATTTCCCACATCCCTTTGTTGGTCAAAGTGTGTTCAACATCCACTTGCGTTGAACCATCGGGAATATCTTCAATATAAATTGATTTTTGTATACCCGTATCTGGTTCAACCTCTTGTGTAAATTGGACGCCACCTTCTTCAGTTCGTGTCATTGTAACTGGCTGATTATCTGGCTGGTACGTGCGTGCAGGGTCTTCTGGTGCGTGCCATAAGCGGTGTCCACCATAATTCACCCACTCATTTCCTCCGATTTTGCCAGCTAAATCTTGATTGACTGCAAACACATTGTTACTTTGATTGAGTAGCGAGTAGGAGATGATACGGGGACCAACATCTAACGTAACGATTAATTCGATTTTGTCATTTGTGATTCGACAGCATCGATCCCATCCGTTCCAACTAATCGTTTCTACATTCATACTGAAGTTCCTTGTAGCAATTTGCTCAGACTAATATGTATTATTGTGCCTGCTTTAGGCTGATTGATGCAAATTTCGTATGAAGATGTATTTTCGCTCAAATGCTGTGTCGTGCTATAGTTACTATATGATGATCAAGCGATATTTTTCGGAGTTTTGAATGGCATCACAAGCAGATCAAATGGTACGGGATGCAATTAAGGCGTACCGTGCCAATCATAAAAGTGAGGCACGTCTACTTCTTGAGCAAGCAACGGAAGCAGACCCAGAAAATGAACAGGCATGGATGTGGTTAAGTGCAGTTGTTGATACTGTCGACGATCAGCGCATTTGCCTTGAAAATGTACTGTATCTAAACCCCAATAATCAGAATGCAAAAAAAGGGTTGGAGATTCTCAATCAAAAATCTCCAACCACGACAACCACGAGTGACGCACCAGCAGACAATAATTATGATGATGCCTTTGCCAGCGCGTCATTTTCTGATCAATCCACATCTTCACCATTTACGACTTCAGTTGATGATAATTATGCACCACCAACCGAAACAAGTAGCGCAAGTTCCAACTTTAGTCGACCGGAACCTGAGCCTGAAGAATATGACGACTGGGTGTCTAATCTTGGCATCAATGATGATTCTTCCACTAATCCAGATTTCGAATCAGAGCAGATTCTGGATAAGTTAGATTTTACTAATGCATTCAGTGATGATTCTGTTTTTGACGAAGATGAATCAGGAAATTCACGCTTAGACGCAATGATGGGGAGTGGCGATGATATGTTGAGCGGTCCCTTCAGCGCAGACCCGTTTACAACCGACGATATTGACTTTTCAGATAGTGGTTCATCATCGGATAGCGCTGGTGCATTTATCGCTGATTCCAGTATTGATGAACTAGAAGATTTTAATTTTGATGATGACCCGCTAGGCGGGGATTTTCTTGGTGATGTTGATGATACACCAGAACCTATATCACAAAAATCTTCACCGATGTCACCATCAGAAAAAAGGCCTAAATCCAGAAGCCGTGCTAGTAGTAGTGATCTTTCGATGGACGAACTTGACCCTGCAGAATATTTTCGTGCAATCCCTCGAGGCATCAAAGCTACGCGCCTTCCTGGCTCAGGTGAAGCATTCCCCATCTTTACGATCATTGGTTTCATCGTGCTGGTGTTATTGAATATTGGGGCAGGTGTTTTTCTTATGATGACACTTTCTTAGGTTATTTGTACTAAAGACGCTAGACAACAACCCGTAAAAATGCTATCATGTTTGCCTATTCCGAAAATGACCGGACAACAAGAAGTTTTCAGCTTTCACTGTTGTCATAACAGGGAGCTATTATCATGGCTAATCATAAATCAGCTTTAAAACGTATTCGTCAGAACGACAAACGCCGTATTCAAAACCGTGTATATCGCAATCGCGCCCGTACACTGATAAAACAAGCACGTACCGAGATTGAAGCAAGTAATGTGGAATCTGCGGCAGAAGCAACCAAACGTGCCGTGCGTGATCTTGATATGGCGGCAAGCCGTGGGACAATCCACCCACGTAATGCCGCGCGTCGTAAGAGTCGTCTCATGAAGCAACTTGCGGCGATGGACAAGTAACTTATCGCCACGGTTTGACAGACGAAAACACAATCTTCCGATCTATAAAAGGGTCGGTTTTTTGATTCTATGTAAGGTGTGCCATAATTATGGATACAGGCTAGATCGCTTGTAGCGGTGCTATGGTGAACTAGTCTTCTAACTCGAACTGATACCCGACACCCCGTACTGTCTTTAAATAGCGGGGGTTTTTATTGTCCGGCTCCAAAAGCTCACGAAGCCAGCGCACATGGACATTCAGTGTGCGTGTATCGCCGAGATAATCGGTTTGCCAAACCTCTTCCATGAGTCTTTTACGATCAATGACTTCGTTTGGATTGCTGAAGAAAATCTCCAACAATTGTGCCTGTTTGGGAGTGAGGTGTGTTTCTTTGCCATAGGCAACAAGCGTGCGTTGTTTTATGTTCAGTGTAAATGGACCGCTGGAGATGGTTTTCTCTTTCTGAGGATTGATAAGTCGTTCAATCGTTGCAATCAGATGACGACTATATATTGGAGGAGAAATGGTAACGTTGGCAGATGTCCGTTTACGACCCTTTACTCTGGTGGTGTCTAAAATATGAACAATCGGGATGTCTTTGGCATCTGCGCGTATAGATTTGCACACACGATAACCCGGTGTATGCATTGATATCGCGTCAAGTACGACAATGAGAGGGTCGTATTTTTCGAGTTGTTGTGACGCTTTGATGCCACTATTGGCATAAATTAGTGTATAGCGCTTTGCGAGGGCATCTACATACGTATGATTTTTACCTGTGACATTTCCAACGAACAAAAGCGTGGCTGTCATGTTTTCCTCTAACCATTGCCGTCAA
>DAOTXB010000275.1:0-3510 GCA_034435575.1 Anaerolineae bacterium | reverse complement strand
TATCCAGCGTCACGGCTTGCTCAAGGTCAGCAATTGCTAACAGTGCATCAGCAGATGTTGCCTGTGCTTCAGCAAATGCCCACCGTGCCAATGCCCGTCCATAATAAAGTTGTGGGGCATCCTCTTGTTGTGCAATCGCCTGTGTATAGACCGTCACGGCAATGCGATACCGCCCATCCACGTAATATCCTTCGGCTTGATCGGCAAAAGTAGACGCATTTGAGCTGAGCGTGGGTAAGCCTTCGGTCTGTGTAAATTGGGTCGTTGTTTCATTGTTCGTTTGTGGGGCAACAGTAACTGTCGGCGCGATAATAGCTGTTGCGACGGTCTGCGGTGAAGTATCAGCGTCTTGCACACTTACAATAGGGTCACGTGCGGAGTTCGGCGGTTCTTCCTGAAAACTCAGCAAGAAAAAGCCGACTGCCGTCATGACAAACAGCGCGGCAAAAATCCACACAATTATCGGCACACCATTCTCCATCGGTGTGGACTGCTTATAAACCACCACGCCTGATTTTTGCTGATTCGTTGTCACGAACGGTGTATCCGACGAAGATTGCCCGATCATAATGCGATTTGAATCTAGTTGTGAGGGAACAGCGTCAAAGGGATCATCGCCATGCCATGTTCGTGTTTTGGGTTTGGGGCGCGTGGGCGTTCTGGAGGGTTTAGAACGCCCGCGCACATCCGCAGAAATTTCATTGAGTAGAAGGTTAACTGCATTGTCTGAAGCAACCATAGAGGCGTTCATAGTGTCGCTATCCAACGCAACATCGTACGCCTTACGCTTAATATAGCTAGAAAGCACCAGATAAGCCTCTTCGATCTCGCGCAGACGTTCCGGCGCTTCATGTATATCCTGCGTAAATTGCGCCAGCTTTTCCTCGTCATCAGCCCGTTTTGCGTGTGCTTTTTCGCGCTTTAAATAGTCAAGATCATAGCGGTCTTTAGCACGCCAGTATGATTTGATAATATTCGACGTGGTTGCGTCGCGTGGAACACCAAGCACTTCGTAGTAATTAATCTCGTCAATCATCACTTATTTCCGTTATGTCTACAACATCATATCTCTATCATAACCGGAATTATCGAATACTGTCATCTCAATCGCCCATAACATCGGCAAACCGCAAACAAAATGGAGTGACCGCGTAAGCCACTCCATCGTCAATTGGCATAGTCAAATTGTGTAAGCGAAAAAACTATTTATGCGTCCAGTAAGCTATAAGCATTCGCGGCATATTGCTCCGCCGTGCCATGAACCTCTAACATTGGCGATTCATAGGCTTCCGCAAGGATGATCTCACTATTGACGCGCTCCGTTAATTTGACCACATCCACATCAGTTGAATCAATCTGCAAAGCGCGGTCAATCAATAACTTTGTGATTCGTAAGTGCTTACGACTTTCCACCAGCAAACGCGTAAGGTCAAGAATATTGCTCACAATATCGTCATCGTTTTCCTGCACGAATGCTAAATGTAGTGCCTGACGATAACGCATTACCGCCTGACCGAGGTCATTCGCCTGTACCGACGCATACCCCAGACTTGTAAGTTGCTGTGCTTCTTCGTCCTTATCATGCACTTCGCGGGCGATATGAAGCGCGGAAGTATGGAAACTGAGCGCTTCGCTCCAACGGTCAAGATCGCCATAAGCGCTACCGAGTGCGCCCATAGCACGCCCTTCATAATCGCGCTTTTCCTGCGACTTGAACAATTTCAGCGCCTGTTCCCATGTTTCAATGGCGGTTTCAGGGTCACTACCGTCTAATTGAGCGTACCCAAGCTTATAAAGGACAACGCCTTCGTTTTGGCTATCATCAATATTACGGGCAATCTCTAGCGCTTGGTTGTAATCACTGATTGCCGTGTCACTTTCACCCAATTGTTGACGGGCATCGCCCAGCGTGGTCAACAGATGCATACGGGTGGTATCATCGCCCAATTCTTCCGCGAGCTTTGCTCCACGAGAGGCTTGCATCACCGCCGCCTGTGAATTGTCATTCTTGACCATCAACGCCGCGAGCATATCAGTCGTTTCTAGCACACCCGATTGTTTACCGGTTTCTTCATAGACCGAAAGCAATTCAGTATAGGTGCCTACAGCTTCGTTGTTCATGCCCTCACTAACCTGTACCTGCCCGATGGTTTTCAGTACATCTGCCTGACGGGGTAAATCCCCCGCCTGCTTGAGCTGTGCGAGCATATTGCGTAGTTGACCAAGATCAGTCGTTTCAAGGTTAATATCATCCAGCACTGGTGATGTGATCGGTTTAAGCTCTTCGCTAATTTCTTCGTCGTCATCATAGCTATCAAGTAATTCTTCCGGTGTCGGCAGGTCTTCCGGTAGAGCTTCTGTGACAGGTGGTGACGTAACGGGCATTTCCGGTTCAGGGTGACCGGGGAACGCGGAGGTTGAGCCGGTTTCCAGATTACGCAACATCAGCATTTCGTAGGTGTAGCCTTTTGCGCTGACGAAGTTGCCCGCTTTGCGTAAATTCTCCACAATTTTGGAGACAACCTCGGTCTGTCCTTCTTCATTTGCCCAGTGAGCTGTCGCCAGAAATGAGTCCATCTCTGTGGCGAGGTGCGCTTGAGATTCTGTATCGCCTTCGTTGTTCTGTTCAGCATAAGCAATAATTGAATCACGCACTTTGTCTTGCAGAGCAGTCAAACGATCCGAACTACGAAGCCATGTCTGCAAAAAGCGATGTGTTAAAGGATGCAACCCATAATAGGGCGCGTTATTGCGCTGTGTAGTTTCTACTAGCTTTAACTGGCTCATGATGTTCATCGCCTGCTTAATGCTATCCGCAGGTGCGCCACTTATCAGGCTTAACAAATCCGCTGAGGTACTGCCGTGGAAGGTCGCCCCGAGCAAGAGCAATACGCCTTGCAAGGCAGTCGTCAACCCCCGGAAGCTGGAGGCAATGGCGACAACCGCACCATTGGCGTTGGTCGCGTCCGCAACCTGTTCCAGCACACCCGCATAAGCGTTAGGTTGTTGTTTACTGGCGAGCATGGCTTTGGCGGCAACCACGATGCCAAGCGGGACATTCCCCAGTAAAGACACAATTTTCCCAATATCTGTATCAGAATTCGCATCGGTGATACGCGCTTCTAGCTTAAACAGGTTCACCGCATCAGCGATACTCAGTGGCGGAATTTCCATCACCGCCCACGGTCCATCGAGCTTGCTTTCATTCAAGATCATCGTGGGCAGATTGGGCGCACATCGTGTGACAAATCGGGTGGTCGTATCAAGGTCAATCCGTCCATCGAGCACGACAAGCGGTTTATGCTGACGCAGGGTATTTTCCACCGCGCCGATGAGCGCAACCGGATTATCGCTCCCGGTAATTTCTTCCACATCATAGGCTCTACCAACCATGACGAGCAATTCCTCTAAACGGGGCATTTCTACAGTGAGCCACAGTACCCCGCCGGGCTGGTTGGCATAGGCGCTGGCGAGGGTTGCGGCGAGTGCCGTCTTCCCAACACCGGGTTG
>DAOTXB010000274.1:0-6277 GCA_034435575.1 Anaerolineae bacterium | reverse complement strand
GTTCCGTAGCGGGGATGAGGGCTTTTATAAAGAAGACGAGCGCGGGCGCCAATTCTTCTTCATCACAGGGCGCATCAAAGAGTTAATTAATCGTGGCGGAGTCAAATTTAGCCCGTTTGACATAGAGGAAATCCTGTTAGAGCTTCCGGGTGTTAAAGTTGGGTTGGCTGTCGGGTTTAAAAATGACTATTACGGCGAAGAAGTTGGCGCTTATGTGGTCTTAGAAGAGGGTGCATCCGTGAGCAAAGAAGCGATTATCGCCCATTGCAGAGAAAAGCTCACCTATGAAAAATCGCCCAAAGCAGTCGTTTTCGGGCAGGATATCCCTATAACATCAACAGGTAAATATCAACGCCTCAAATTACAAGACCTCTTCCTTGCGTGGCAAAACACGCAATTTAGAGAGTAATCAAATCATTCACCCCGTCACAATCAAACGCTGTAAATAGCGAGAGCGATTGTGGCGGGCGTTTTATAGGAGATTGAACACTTCATTGACGACCACTAGCACCACCGCCCATGTGCTGACACTGCCTGTAACGGCGGCAATCCGCGACCGTGTGGCTAGCAAAGCGAATGGCATCAACATGCTATACGATGCGATATAAGGTACGAAAAATAAGCCTGAAAAAATACCCAGCACCGGATCGCGTCTTCTAAAGGCATAGATCGCCAGCAAAAACCCTGCAATTTGGGCAGGAGTATCGCCCATCAGTGCGCGGGGTGCAAGATTAATCGTCCATGTCACCGGACTGACTTCTAATTGCGTTAACCAATCCGGCACCCACCATCCCCAAACCAATAATGAGATCAGTGTGGTAATCAACGCGCCGATGATCCACCACGCAAAAATTTGTCGTTTAAAGCTCAGAATATAGCCGAGTGCATTTTGTGGTTTCGCCAGCAATAACGGCGCAGACCATGCCTGTGGAATCAATAAGCCAACAATAACAATCCAATCAATATTCAAGTTGATGACTGCATCCGGCGCAAGGGGCGATGTAAACACAACTATCGCCGCCAGTACACCACCGCCGAACTTCCTTAGCAATAGCGCGAGCAACACAAAATACATGATAATTTGTAGCAGGATGGCGATGTCAAAACCAATGACATTAAGCGGGGCAAGTATAATTAATGTCCACGGAGGGTTCACAAAACCGGGTATTGTATAGGGCGAATCAATATACGATAGCCCGCGTAAAAATGTTACCTTTTGATCGTCCCAGACCAAAAATTGCTCATTACCACGAAGCGCTAAGGCGACTTGCCACCAGAAAAGTGACATCACCACTGCGATGGCACACATCCATAATAATTGAGGGGAAATTACAAAGCGCCAACCCATGAAGGGCTTTACGGGGGGCGATGTCATCGTCAGCACTATCCATTTCAAGATCACAGTCCACTATAGTTAAGTGTAATTGAAAAATGATCTTTGATCGTTGAGAGCGTGAATTAACCGGAATTCCCCGATATGGATTCTTCAATGGCGTTAATCCGTCGCCATTTCTCGATTGTCATGATGTATAGTACTTCTTGGATACGCTGACCGTGTAACCATGTCTTATTCGGTAGAACCCCGGTGTTGGCAAAGCCGATGCGCTCAGGGATCGCCCGACTGCCCATATTACCTACCGCCACACGCACATGCACCCCCTCAAGACCCATCTCAGTGAGTGCATAATCGGTCACAGCACGGCAAGCACGGGTCATAATCCCCTTCCCCTGATATTCTTTCGCCAGCCAATAACCAATCTCAGTACGAGAATCGCCCCAGGCGACATATACCAGCCCAATTTTCCCGACAATCTCGCCTTGATACAGAATGACGAGGTCAAAGCCATTATTGGTGGCACGTTTTTCATCAGACCGGCGCACAATCGCACGGACATCATCAAGCGTACGAATATAATCGGGCCAATTTTGCCATTGGCGCAAATAATGGCGATCATGGTCAATAATATGGAACAACGGGCGCACATGATGATTAGCGATGGGCACCAGCTCAAAGTGTGGATCGATTTTCAGCATAAACGGCTTTCAGGATGTTTCACATAATTATTGCTATTGTAACGGAGACTAATGCGAATTGAAGCGATTATTTACAGGCTTCTAAGGAAGTGTTGCTCATAGGGAACAAAAACGGTCACCCATGTATAGTGGATGACCGCATTAGATACTCTATTGTAGGATGTGGCTTACTCGTTGTCGTATTCCTCGAACATGGAAGCGGTGGCAGTGCCCAAATTGCCGGACATCACTTCTTCAAAATTCTCACGATCAAGGGTTTCCCGTTCGATCAAAATGTCTGCGAGATTATCCAGCTTTTCGCGATGATCGGTGAGGATCTCCAGCGCACGATCATATGCGCCCTGTAGGATACCTGTCACTTCGTTGTCGATCTCCTCAGCATAGTGTTCGCTGTAATCGCGCTGTTCGCCGATCTCGCGTCCGAGGAAAACAGACCCGCCACTACCGGAACCATAAGACCGGGGACCGAGCTTTGCGCTCATCCCAAACTGTGTCACCATTGCCCGCGCCATACGCGTCGCCTGTTGCAAGTCATTGCTTGCGCCGGTCGTCAGTTGATTAAATACAATGTCTTCTGCGGCACGTCCACCCATCGCCGCGACAATTTGATCTTCAAATTCCTCACGCGAAACCAGCATCTGCTCTTCGTCGGGTAAGGACATTACAAACCCACCCGCACGTCCGCGTGGCACGATAGTCACCTTATGCACCGGATTCGCATGTTCCAGAATATGATGCAAAATGGCGTGTCCCGCTTCGTGATAAGCGATAGAGCGCTTCTCTTTCGGGGAGATCACACGGGTTTTGCGTTCCGGTCCCATCACCACGCGCTCCATACTTTCTTGAAGCTCGCTCATACCAATGGTTTTAAGGTTACGGCGTGCGGCTAAAATTGCGGCTTCGTTGATTAGATTTTCCAGATCTGCACCGGAGAACCCGGCTGTAATCTTCGCGATACTCTCCAGATCTACACTAGGTGCCAGTGGTTTACCCTTAGCATGGACTTTAAGAATGTCCAGACGACCCGCAACATCCGGGTTATCCATAATCACTTTGCGGTCAAAGCGCCCCGGACGCAACAACGCCGGATCAAGAATATCAGGGCGGTTGGTCGCCGCGATGATGATGACATTTGTGCCGGTTTCAAACCCGTCCATCTCCACGAGAATTTGATTCAACGTCTGTTCACGTTCATCATGCCCACCACCAAGACCAGCACCGCGATGCCGCCCGACAGCGTCGATTTCATCAACAAAGATGATCGCGGGGGATTCGGATTTTGCGCGTTCAAACAGATCACGAACACGCGATGCACCGACACCAACAAACATTTCGACGAATTCTGAACCGGAAATACTAAAGAAGGGCACACCGGCTTCCCCGGCAACGGCACGCGCCATCAGTGTTTTACCCGTTCCCGGCGGTCCGACCATCAACACACCTTTAGGCACACGCGCACCAAGGCGAATGAATTTCTCAGGCTCTTTAAGAAACTCGACCACTTCCTTGAGTTCTTCTTTTGCTTCTTCCGCACCGGCAACATCGGAGAAAGTCACCTGTGGGCGTTCCATATCTCGCGTGACACGGGCACGACTCCGCCCGAAGCTCATCGCTTGATCCTGACTCCCGCGTACGGACCGCATCATGCGCCACAACAACCAGACGATAAATATCATCGGCAAAATTGTAATGGCAAGTTGGAACAGGATGCCGCTGGTATTATCCGCTTTCTCAAAATCAATGGCAACGCGATTGATTTGTTCAGCAGACACGCCTGCATCTTGCAACAGCTCGTAAACATTCATGCCTGGTGCAAGGTTCATAGAGGCGCTACCGCCACTCGTCAATTCTATGAATACATCATCTTGTCCGCGCTGGGTGATGCTAAGTACGTTACCGCGCTCAACCTCGCTGATGAGGTCATTAACAGTAAAACTACTGCCAGACGAAAAGCTACCGCCATTCGTTAGCATAAAGACCAGCAACAACACACCAATACCGCCGACAATCAACCATACCCGTTGCGAATTGGTATTCGGCTGTGGGTTATTGCCGTCCGGGTTATTATTGTCATTGTTGTTCGACTGTTTCTTCTGTGGTGGCTCTGGGGGGCGATTATTCACTAAATTACTCCACGTAAAACATATGAACTACCGATAAACATTTCCAAATGAGCGAATTTGCCGGAACGTTACCTGTGTATTAAGATCATATCCCGCTTCATAGGGCTGGTCAACCATCCCACCCATAAGAAGGGTGTTAGAATATCATAGCGACAACCGAATAATATTGTTATAACTATATTATCACTTCTTAAAGATACAGTTCAAATAAAAAACTAACGGGAACTATTCATATTTAAGATACACCGTTTGCGATAACATGGTAAAATATCAAGAATACCGTCAGTCAGTCAAATTCCGCGGAGGGATTCGCTAGTGATTAAATGTCACGAATGTGGACGAGATAATGAAGAAAAAGCTAAGATTTGCGTATACTGCGGTGCAGTCCTCGTAGATGTTCAGCAAGAATACGCTTCTACCCGCGCCTTAGATGATACCGATTTTGAAGAAGGTGTGCCAAAGTGGGGGTCAGCACGATTCAGCGCACAGATGAACCTTGTCGTTGGGATCGAAAAAGAACCCAAAAGCATGATTTTTGATGCGAGTCAGATCGAAGAATTGGTCATAGGACGACGCAACCCAGATACAGGTGAAGAACCAGAGATTGACCTGGAAGATCATGGTGCGGTGGATAAAGGGGTATCCCGTCGTCATGCCGCCATCATCCGTAAAGATGGGTCATTACACGTTGTTGACCGTGGAAGCGCCAACGGCACATTTTTGAACGGGCAACGCCTCGTCGCCAACCAGCCCCGCGTCCTGCGCGATGGTGATGACATCCGTCTGGGGCATCTTGTCATTCGTATTACGTTTGAACGTGCGTAGTTGGAGTCATGCAAATTCCGCTACTATCCAGCACCGAAAGCTAGGGCATGTCGACCAAACGTACAAATGAAGAATGGCTTACTGAACTGCGCGGTGATACTGAGCAACAAACCGCCGCCATAGAAGACCTACGCCAACGACTCAAACGCAGTATTCTATTTTACCTTACACAAGATCGCAGTGACCTGCGCGATCTGGCAACAGAAGAACTTGCACAGATGGCAGATGATCTGGCGCAGGACGCCACCCTGCGTATTATGGATAACCTGGACAATTTTAGGGGCGAAAGTTTGTTCACCACCTGGGCAAATCGTATCGCAATTCGTATGGCGATTAGTGATTTACGACGAGCACGCTATAAAGACTTTAGCCTGGACAAATTGACCGCACAGGGCGAGATGCTACCGGATAATGCCTCCAATGCGGACGGTATCAACGCCGCCCCACCGCCCAATCCTGAAACAGCCGTTGAACGTTCCGACGTGTTAAACAAGATCAACAAAGCGCTAGAAGATGCGCTGACTGATCGACAATACAAAGCACTGGCGGCAGTGGCTTTACAGGGTGTGCCGATGGATGTTGTTGCAGAAGAAATGGACACGAACCGTAACGCGCTGTATAAACTCTTGCACGATGCACGGCGCAAACTCAAAGCCCATCTTGAGGCAGAAGGTTTAGCCATCGACTATGTGATGGATCTGTTCCGTCGAAGAAGTTAGACGCAAATCACATACCCCGTCCAATCGGCGACACACATGGAGAACACACCGGATGTTCTCCATTTTGTTTTATGGGTATTATTCCCCATGATAGCGTGAGGATTCCTCACCCGTTACGTCCGAATCCAATTGTCGCCAGCGGAATTTGTTTAGGGCTGGGTTAGGCACATTCTCCAGCGCATCCGCGATCAAGTCCCCGAGAACAGGTGCGAATTTCATCCCGTGCCCGCTACCACCGGTGGCAATCACTAAGCCATGACGGGTAGGGTGCTGGTCAATCAAAAAATGCTCATCGAGCGTGTCGCAATATAAACACCGGCGCGTATAGACAATCGGCGCTTGCACAAGGGCGGGGAACGTTGTCTGTAGCATTGTGCGGAGATGTTGTTCATCATCTGCGGTCACCACACGTTCACCCCTGTCGGCGTTTAGCACTTGCCCGATACCATGATTCGCAATTTTGACCACACCCTCATGCGGATGCAAGGGGAAACCATACCAGCCCGTGCGCGCGACATCCGCTGTAAACACCACAAAATCCGGTGTACTGAACAGCGCGGGGTTATCGGGTTTGAG
>DAOTXB010000273.1:0-2785 GCA_034435575.1 Anaerolineae bacterium | reverse complement strand
GTGCGTAAATTACGAATTGCTACCGCAGGCGGATTCGCTTCTGGCAAGGCAGTATCGACAAACCACAACACAAAATCCCCAAACATCTTGATCTGGTCAATCGTCTGATTCGCCCCACTATGGCGCAATTCCGGCGGACGGTCAGCCGTAATAACAATCAATGGCACCCGTGATTGATGCGCTTCGATGATCGCCGGATACATATTCGCGCCTGCGGTGCCACTGGTGCAAATCAACGCGACGGGTTCATCGCTTGCTAGCGCCATACCGAGTGCGAAAAATGAGGCGCTCCGCTCATCCAAATGCGAATACACCTGAATATCAGTATGCTTGGCAAATGCCAACATCAACGGTGTATGGCGTGAGCCTGGTGCGGCACAGACAGCTTTTAACCCGCTTCGGGCGAGTTCGTCCACGAAAATTTCAGTGTATACTGTGTTTCGGTTCACTTCGTTTTCCTCATCAGAACTAAGAACTCATTTCCAGAGCGTCCATCATCGGGCGGAACTTGAGTGCGGTTTCGTCCCACTCTTTTTGTGGAATACTGTCTTTAACAATGCCAGCACCGGCATACATCCACACCCGTTTACCCTGCGCCACAGCCGAGCGAATCGCCACACCAAATTGCCCGTTCATGTGTCGATCTACCCAACCGACAGGCGCGGCATACCATCCACGCGGGACGGGCTCATAATCGCCGATGAGTTGCATCGCCACATCACGCGGATCACCACCAAGAGCCGGGGTCGGGTGCAAGGCTTCTACCACCGGGATAATGCCGGAATCTGTTTTTAGTCGTCCCTCGATGGCGGTATAAAGGTGTTGAATGTTGCTCAACTTGTAGATTCCGGTGTCTCCGGTTTGCAGGTGGTCGGTGATCGTCCCCATACGCTCGGTGAGCATGTCGACCACCAATTGATGCTCGTAGCGCTCTTTCGGGTCGTTCAGTAGGGTGGTTGCAAAAGCATTGTCTTCATCGCGATCTTTACCCCGTTGAATGCTTCCGGCTAACCCCATTGTGTTGACCAGTTGCCCGTGTACACCGACCAGCAATTCCGGCGTTGCGCCATAAAATGCGCGTCCGGGGCGTGGTTCGAACAAAAAACGATAACATTCGGCATAATGATCAGCTAGATAACCCAATGCACTATCAATATCTACGGGCTTATCAAAACGCACTTCTGCCACGCGTGACAACACCACCTTATTAAGCTCATGCTGTTTCATGCGATTGGTCGCATCGGTGATATTGTTCATCCATGTTTCATAGGGCATGGGGTAGGTGACCTGTTTAGAGGTTGGTGCGTGTTGCTCAAAGCGCGTCTGTGCTGTTTCGCGCAGGGCTTCGATGCGTTCTATGAGTGCTTCACGGAGTTCACCCAAATAATCATCCGGTGTTTCTTCGACAGGCATATGTGTGTTGATTGTTAGCCATTTATCCCCACTAATACTTACAAGTTGGTAGTGTGGCAACACAAAATGTGCAGGCGTAAAATCTGCCCACGCCGCATCCGGCACAAAATCATCACGGAAGGCAAATCCACCGAATAAACGTGGGGCGGCAAGCGGTTCAACCTCATCCAATACAATTGACTGGTCGAATAGTTCCTTTGTACGCCGTTCAACATCCGCGAAGCGATCTTCACCCCACTCCATGATCTCAACCGCTGTGCCAAATCCTGCAAAAGCCACACGATCACGATTACTCTCCCAGTAAAAGCGCGGTTGATTCTGTTCATGTGCGTGGCGCAGAAAGCCTGACAGTGTGATATCAGGGCATGGCATACTCACGCTGACTAATCGCCCATATTGCTCGTTCAGACTCTTGTAATCAGTTGGTGTTGCCATAGTCATCACACGTCACTTTCAGCATCTGCGTCAAAATCTACGCTTTTGAGCAATAACGGTACAAGTGCCTCAGAAATACGCTCCGATGTGGGTTCGCCTGTGTAGACCCATTGGATAACCAGACTGTAGATTGCGCCCATCCAGGCATGTGCGACCACCTCACTATCAATTGGCGCGATATCGCCCACGTCAACAGCTTCTTCAAGATAACGGCGGATCATACCTGCGAAGTGATCCGTGACCTCCAGCCGTTTTTTCTCAAAAACTTGCCCCAATCCAACCGCTTGTACCAATAAAATCTTTGCGGGACGACGATATTTACCGAATGTTTCCAGTACAGTTTCAATCGCCACACGGACACGCCCCATACCCTGTGGTTCGCTTTCAATCGCTTCACTGACGCGCCTTTCCAGCAAACTGGAAAATTGGTCAACTAATGCAACAAAAAGCCTCTCCTTATTTGGGAAATGGAAATAGATTGATCCTTTGGACGTATGGGCTTCTTCAACAATTTCGTCCATACGTGTATCGTGATAGCCCTTCCGGCTAAAAATATCCAATGCCGCATCAAGGATACGGTCACGGGTTTTACGATTATTCTTGGTTTTTTCTTTATCAGCCATCGCCAATCCTAATGTACTGACTAGTCAGTATTATAGTAGCATGGCTTTGTGAAAAATAGAATTAGTGAAGGCTTAAAGCGTGGTGAATGGGGTTTATAAAGGGTAGAACTTACGTACTTGCACAACGTATTCATTCATAGGGACATCTTTACGACAAGTTATCAGCAAAAAATGGCACTAAGCCAAGAATTAAACAATTTACTGGTGACTCACTGAAAACTAATAACTGTGAACTTGAACTGAGTAACTCCTAAAGGGTAAAAGCCTGCCGGAATGTGAAGTATATCCGACAGACCTAATATCTAATACGATGC
>DAOTXB010000272.1:0-16521 GCA_034435575.1 Anaerolineae bacterium | reverse complement strand
GTGAGCGACTGGTCAAATAGTGTGTCAATGCACACTACCGGACAAAGCGGGCATCCGTACAGCGAAAACTACGACGACATGATTGAGCCATGGCGCCTTATCGAATATCGTCCGATGTTGTGGACTCGTGATCAAGTCGACTCTGCGGCAGTGAGTACACTAATTCTAATACCAGAGGAATAGTATTAGAAACGCAAGTTTCAACCTACAAAGGACACGGCATAATGTCGTGTCCTCAGGTTAGCCAATACGACCCGTTGCCAGCAATAATGCTAGTCCCAATACCGTAACATTCATAAACAGGAAAATGGAGAGAAACATCCGCTCCACCGGTGTCATCCCAAGAAACATCTGAACTTCACTATCGGCAGATACCTCACCGAAATCGTCAAGATCATCTTCATCACCGAATAAGTCTTCATCATTTACGTCACGACGCAGATCATCAAGCATAATTTGTTGCCCCCGAACAAACTATTTTCTTATATTTTAGCACAGGTGCTTCACCTGCACTGTGTATAAACCTTGTAACACCATTAAGGGTTGGTGGATACGCTCAATTTACCCGTCGCCACACATTGTCTACCAAGCGGAAGATGATTTCCTGTTGCGTGGTTGCGCCCGGTGCCCCAACTTGCACCGTCGCCACCAATTGGGGCAATTCACCCGTAGGCACCGGCGATGATTGCACCAACAACACTATGGGACTTTCTGGTGTCGTAAGCTGATTATAGCGATCAAAGGCTAATGTGTTCGTCAATTCTTCACGAGTATCGTATAGGCGCAAGAAATTATCCAGATCACCAGCACGAATAAGTTGATTTTCTAAGTTCAAACGCCAACTCAAAAAGTCCCGCCAATCTGCCTGTACGTCATTGAGCGACGGCGTTCCTGTTACCGCACTTAATACTGCAATTGAAGAATCTGGTTGTAAATTTCGCAGAATTTCGCCGATGATTGATGTCTCATATGCATTGATCAGACTTGAATATAAAAATGTCTCGCTATTGACCTGAACGAATTGCCCTACCAACCATACGATAGCAGATTGTCGCAGAAATGCCGCATCACTTGCAAATTGTACTGTGAGCGACTCGGTCACACCATCAACAAGGCGTTCCGCAATCAATGAGGCTGTTTCTGCGCGCAATTCAGGTGAAAATGGCATATCAGAACGGGCACGGTCAATATAGGGTGATGGCAAACGCAATTGCCAGGGATTCTGCTCTGACCAGCGCAACGTGAGTGCTTGATCCACTTCGATACTAACCGCAATTTGTGGCACAGGGTCACAACTCAACGCCGCGCAAGCAGTTGTTAACCACAGGTCAATTTGTGATGCCATCGATTCTGCTAGTTGCTCATCCACCTCGCGATAGCTTATACGAACATGCTCAGTCTCTATTAATTGTGATACACCCCAAAAATCATAATCAGGCGGCACATGGTACCAGCCTCCGGGGATTGTCTCCTCGCCATTTTCATCAAACACGGGAGAATATAACCAGTAAAACCAGATCTGTGTGAAGGGCACACCGTCAATAATTTCTTCAACTTGTACCCGTGCCCGTCGGTCATCAATCTCAATATCGCGGATTTGTCCGGTCAGTTGAATATTGTTCTCAACCTTAAGTTGCTCATAACGATCAAATACCTGTGATTGATAGTCGATCCAACGGGTATCTGCACTACGTTGTATCGCAAGGAATTCCTGTTCACTACCAATCCGCAACGAAGCAACTTCGGCATCAATGGTAGCGCGTAACAAATTCTCTTCCTGTCGTTGAATTTGTTGTGCCCGCAATGCAAGCAAAGCGACTGCCACGCCAATAATCCCTAAAACTACAAAAACCATCAAAATCAGGCGCAGACGCAATCCACGCCGTCGTCGTGCCGCCGCAGGGTCTTCGCCAGCAACATACGTATTTTGTTCCGCTTCAATTTCCCAATCTAGCCGAATACCCAAAGTTTTACTCCGTAATCCCTAACCTGTGATGAGTTCTCCCGCGACCACACGATGCAGATGCCCCTCAGAATCACGCACCATCAGCGCACCACCCTTATCAACATCTTCTGCCACACCATGCACATCACCAATCGTAACCGCTTGCCCAATCGTCACCAGACGGGCTTTCCATGCGGTAACAAGTTCACCTTTTTGCATTTTATTCTGCCAGTGATCGATTTGTTCCACTATCTTGGCGACAATCGCACTGCGGTCAACGGTTTCGCTAAGTGCGGTTTCTATGCTGATGGCGATGTCTTCTAGGGGCGAGTCACTAAAATCGACGCGCACATTGATACCCATGCCCAGAATTACCCCTTTAAGCGTGTCCCCAGACCATATAGCTTCCGGCAAGACCCCGCTCACCTTTTTGCCATTGAGCAACACGTCATTGGGCCATTTAATCGCCACATCATCCGCATCATAGACCTCAAGCATATCGACAATTGCCATTGCACCCAGCATCGTTACCTGTGAGGCATATTTTTGTGTGGGGTTGAGGATAATCGACATGGCTATTGCCTGCCCTGCCGGAGTTTCCCACCCACGCCCTTGCCGACCACGCCCGCCAATCTGTTCATCCGCGACAACGACTGCACCGGTTATCGCACCGTTTTCCAACCATTCGGAGGCGACATTCTGGGTACTGACCACCTGCGTATAAAATCTAAACGGGCGCGATCCTAACTGCGCCTGTAGCGATTCTGGTGTTAATGTCATAAGGTGATTTTGCCTCAATCTTTTGTTTACCTAAAACACAATATTCATCATGACTACACGAGATAGGTTTGATTCTACCACGCCTGTGTGGATTTTTCGGCGCTTGAACGGTCTAAACCTCATCACGTATAATAATCGTAGCTAATCTAATCGCTATTCGGTTAGTTTTAGCAAGTACGACACGTCTAAATAAATAGATTTCATCAGATAAATGCAAAGCATTGATAAAAGGATCAATTATTATGGCAAGTAATAGGAAAAACGGGCGCGATGTCGTCATTTTAGGTAGCGCACGCACCCCTCAGGGGAAGTTTTTAGGCGCATTATCATCACAGACCGCCGCACAACTCGGTCAGGTTGCGGTAAAAGCCGCCGTCGAACGTAGTGATATTGATGCCAGTCATGTAGACGAAGTATTGCTCGGCAATGTCGTGAGCGCAGGGGTTGGGCAAGCACTTCCACGTCAGATAAGTATCGGCGCGGGTGTGCCAGACACAGTCGGTGGCATTACGGTGAATAAAATCTGTGGGAGCGGATTGAAAACCGTGATGCTCGCGAGTGCCATGATCCGTGCAGATGATGGCGATCTTTTTCTCGCAGGGGGTGTGGAAAGCATGAGCCGTGCGCCGTACCTCAATGACTCGGTGCGTCAGGGTAACAAATATGGACATATCGAACTCCGCGACTCACTCCAAACAGATGGCTTATGGTGTTCGCTTTGCGATTGGGGAATGGGCAACGCGGCAGAATTCATCGGTAAACAACTCGAGGTAAGTCGCGAGGAGATGGATGAATTCGCGTATCAGAGCCATATGAAAGCCGCCAAAGCCACCGATGAAGGTCGCTTCAAGGCAGAAATCGTTCCGGTGACAATCAAAACACGTAAAGGCGAGATTATCATCGACACAGATGAACCCATTCGTCGTGAAACCAGCATGGAAACACTCGCTAAGTTGCGCCCTGCATTTGAAAAAGACGGTCAAGTAACGGCGGGCAACGCACCCGGCATGAATGACGGAGCCGCGACATTAGTGGTCAGTAGCCGTGACTATGCAGAAAAGCAAGGACATGCACCGGTAGCCCGCGTCGTCGGGTATGGTCAAGCGGCGATGGAACCCTCATGGATTTTTTATGCCCCGGTGAAAGCGATCCCGATAGCGCTCGAACGTGCTGGATGGACAATGGATGATGTTGATTTGTTCGAGATTAACGAAGCTTTCGCCTCACAAGTCCTCGCAGATCGCAATGGATTAGCGCGTGATGGGCATCATTTGCCGATGGAAAAAGTCAACGTGAACGGCGGTGCGATTGCGCTCGGGCATCCGCTCGGTGCCAGTGGCGCGCGGGTACTCATCACACTGATCCATGCACTGCAAGATCGCGGGTTGAAGCGTGGATTAGCGGCACTATGCCTCGGCGGTGCAGAAGCAGTCGCTATGGCAGTTGAAATTGAATCATAAGAACAAGACACGAGGACACCATGTCCAAATTAGATAATCATGATGCAGAAGCACTGGAAAAAGCACGTCAAGAAGTGATGCGATTCAAGGAATTGCTTGATGTGGCAGAGCAACAATTTAAAGAGGGGGCGACATTATACGATAAGTTATTCGCTCAACTGACCGAGGGCGAGAGGATGTTGCCTGAAAAAGAACGGCAACGAATCGCCGCAAGCGCTGTGCTAAAAGATGCTAGCACGCTCAAGCAAGCAACTTTACACATGCAATTCGTTGCACGTAATCTCGAACGCGACTTTGAGGAACTTTACGGCATCATTCTAGAAAACTCGTAGCGACTTTTTACATTACTATGGGCTGATTGTGAATGAATTAGCCCATTCATCTACATTTTACTTTGGGAATTTGGTTAGTCCCCTGCTTCAGAGAGCATCTCACGCGCGTTTTCAATATAATCCAGCGATTGATGACGGAAGTAGGTGTTATACAGTTCAGCATAATGCCCATCTTGCGAAATCAATGCATCATGACTGCCTTCTTCGATAATCCCACCATTTTTCAGCACAATAATGCGATCCGCATTACGGACAGTGCTCAAACGATGCGCGATCAAAATGGAAGTTGCATTTGCGAGAATCAGATCAAGCGCTTCTTGAATTTGTGTTTCAGTGAAGGGATCAATGCTCGCAGTGGCTTCATCCAGAATAAAAATTGAGGGTTTATCGAGCAATACACGCATCAGGCTCACCAATTGGCGTTGCCCCATGCTCAATCGTGACCCACGTTCGCCGACATCAGTGTGCAACCCTTCCGGCATGGTTTCTAACCACTCACCATCACCGACGCTATTCGCCACAGCAATCACTTCTTCATCAGACGCATCAGGTCGTCCATAACGAATGTTATCCATGACTGTGCCACTAAATAAGAAGGGTTGTTGCGGGACGATACCGAGTCGCCCACGATACGATTGTAAATCAAATGCGCGAATATCACGCCCATCAATGCGAATTTGCCCGTCTTGAAATTCATAGAACCGCGTGATTAGCTTGGCAACTGTAGATTTACCCGCACCAGTATGCCCGACAAAGGCGACACTTTCGCCAGAATCAATCTTCAAATCAAAGTGATCCAACACATGGTTATCTTTATCATAGGCAAAAGTTACATCATCGAATTCAATCAATCCGTTAAGGTCACCGGCAGTTTGTGAGTCCGTTTGCACGATAGTATTTTCAGAATCTATCAACGCAAAAATCCGCTCGGTTGCGCTAAGGGCTTGCTGAAATTGGCTCCAGATCGCCGCCATACTGATAAATGGGAACCAGAAGCGATCTACACCTTGAATAAACAAGAACCATGAACCGGCATTTACACGATCCCACAACACATACTGTGCGCCCACATATAGCACAATCGCAATTGCAAAGCCGGACAAAATATTCATCACAGGAAAGATCAACGCCAAGACAAGATCGCGGGTGAGATTGATGCGATAGGAGCGGTGATTAACTTCCACAAATTCATCGTAGATCATTTCTTCTTTGCGGAAGTTTTTGGCGACGCTGATGCCCGCGACACTTTCTTGAATCATGCCATTCACCAGACCCATCACCCGCGCACCCTGACGGGTCACCCGACGCGCCATATTACGGAATCCGAGCGCAGAGATCACAATAATTGGCATGGTGCCAATAAGTACCAGCGTTAATTCTACTGATCGGCTTAATAATACCGCCAGCAAAATCACGATTTGAAACATCTGCGCGATGACATCACTCGTCAGCAACATGACATCACCAAATTCTTGTGTATCGCTGGTAATACGGCTGATGATCGTGCCGGATTTGTGCTTATCATAAAATGCCATGTCACGGTTTACCGCCGAGTCAAAGGCATCTTTACGCATTTTACTGATGACATTACCGAGCACCATGCTCAACAATAATCGTCGAGTCCAATTCGCCAAATATTGGAATACAGCCGCGACCAATAATGCGCCGACCAGTAAAAGTATCGTATTATCCTGTGCGTCAGCTTGTAGTAAATCGACACCTTCCGCAACTAAGACTGGCGGTAAAGCAGATACAAACGACAACACCATAAACGCCAGGAAAATGATGATCATTTGGCGCTTATATGGTGCAAAATAGCTATAAATCCGCTTCAATAAATAGCCATCAGTATATTGTCTATCGTAGCTCTCTTCCTGGAGCCCACCCATGATTGCTGCCATATCAGGAATACCCCTGTGTGTTTATGCGTTCAAAACGTGTTGTGATTGTGTGGATGAAGATTCGTAACGTGCGAAGATCCGCTGATACGATTCAGATGTGTCTAAGAGATCGTCATGTGTGCCCTGTGCGACAATTTTGCCCCGACGCACGACCACAATATGATCTGCCCAGCGAATTTGTGATAAACGATGCGTAATGAGCAGGGTTGTGCGCCCTTTCGCGGCTGACCAGATTGCCTTCTGAATTTTGTCTTCAGTCGCGCTATCAATCGCACTCGTACTATCATCTAAGATCAACACAGGGGGATCGGTTAAGAATGCCCGTGCAATCGCCAACCGTTGCCGTTGACCACCGGATAATGTAACCCCACGTTGACCAATTTCAGTCTCATAGCCATCAGGAAAGCTCATAATAAAGTCATGTGCTTGCGCCTTTTTCGCCGCCGCAACAATTTTATCTTGAGGCGCATCCGGGCACCCGAACGCAATGTTATTTGCAATTGTCCGGCTGAATAGGAAAATATCTTGCTCAATAATACTAATCTGGGAGCGCAAAGACTGTAAATCCCATTCTTTAAGCGATACCCCGTCAATCTCAACCGTACCAATACGCGGATCATACGTACGATTGATGAGCTTAGTCAACGTGCTTTTACCGGAGCCAGTTTGACCGACAATTGCTACAGTTTGCCCCGGTTTTACAGAAAATGAGATGTCGTGCAACACAAGGTCTTCGGCTTGTCCATCAACACTATCATAACCAAAGGACATATTCTTAAACTCAATTTCGCCCTGCATCGTCTGCTTGTACTGCTCATTGTCTCGATCAAGTGAGGTTTCTGCGGTAATTACGTTTAGAATACGCCCTGCACTCGCCAGCCCAAGCGCCAGCCGAGACAATGAGTTCAGTGACGTAAACACCGGAAAACCAAAGAGAGCGAGTAATGTTGTAAATGCTACAATGTCGCCGACTTGTATCCACCCCAATTGAAATAAGTACGCCGCGTGCAAAAAGCCCAACACAAAGGATAAACCGAGCAACAAATAAGAGAAGTAACGCGCCTCAATCCGCCCTTGATCGATGAAATTATCACGCACCTCATCTGCTAAGGCGTTAAATCGACCCACTTCATGACTTTCTTGCGCCGCACCTTTCACAACTTCAACACCATCGAGTGATTCCGCTAGGCTAGCGTTCATGTGACCAAAGCTCTTACGCACCCGCTGTGCTACAGGATGAGCGCTCAGAATAAAGCGCACTTGAACAACAAGGTGTGTGGCAAGAAACAGCGCTGGAACAAGTAACAAAGAGGGGTGTATGAGGGGTGAGGCGATAAGTGGGGCGATCAAAAACATGCCCGACCCGACCAATAAGTTTACGCCCGGGTACATCATCAGGTTAAGCTCACGCACATCGTTTGTCACCCGCGCCATGGTTTCACCCACCGGGATAGAATCATGATATGACATGCTTTTACCCAGTAAGCTGGAATAAAGCTCATCACGCACATCGCGCTCAATGCGTTGGGCAAATGCCGCCGCCGAACCATTACGCATGAACTGCACAACACCACGGATCAATTGCGTGATAACAATAGCAATCGCCATCGTCCCAACGAGAGCAAGATCAGCAGTTTCGTTCGTGACCATTGCATCAAAGGCATTGCCGACAAAAGAGGGCACTGCGGCGGCAAGGATCGCATTGGTAAAAGCCCCAAAAACGAGTGCCATCGCTAACCATGGATGCCGTTTCACATGTGACCAGATAAATTTACCTGGCGATTGATGATTAGAGTCTTGCCCTTGTTCAACAACAAATTCTGCTGACATGCACCATCCCTAAAACATAATACTTTTACAAAGTTCGCCACCTGCCCCTCCACATATAACGTGACTGTTAAAGACAAGTCTTGGACGAAATCGCATTTCAATGGGTTATTTGAAACAGAACTACCATTCATAGTGTAGGGGAACTTGCACAATCTGTTGGTATTATTTGGATTCACTTTAGCGAGGTTCCCGACCAGAAATAGCATTATTGTTCATAACTTATTCAGTATAAAGGACAGATCAGCCATATACGTAATAATAAACTAAGAGTTCACTGAGACTTTATGTAAATGAAAACCGCCTGAAACACGACAGACGGTTCAAGTAGTTTCATTTGTCAGGGGATATAAACGAACGTGATGCTTAGGAGCTTGTACCACTTAAGCGATTTTTTACGCCGATCAAACTCTTAAGCACACGTTGGGTAGCGGATAATTTTTCAAGATTATCCAGCCCGACTTCATAAGTTGCCGCACCAGCCCAGAGCTTGCCATCGCGCACCTGCATCGCACCCATCGCCAACATGGTTTCGCCATAGAGTTTATTCTCACCCAATTCTTGAAAGATGTCTGCGGCTTGGCGATAACAGTTATACGCTTGCTCTTTGTCACCCAGTTCGGTGTAAACACCACCCATATTACCCAATACCTGGGCAGTACGTTGTTTGTCGTCATTTTCCCGAAAGGAGGTTAACGCTTGTTGCATAATATCAAGCGCCTGTTGTTGCTCACCTAACGCACGGTGTACCAGCCCAATATTAGTCTGCATCTCCGCGGACATCTCTGGCTGACCGGCTTCTGAATAAGCGTCCATCGCCTGCCGGAATACCCGCGCCGCCGCCTCATAATCATGCTGTTCATAGAGCTTTACGCCCTGATCTTGTAACTCTTTTGCACTCGTCATCAAACACCTCACTTACATGGTAATATCTACGATACTGGCACCCACCTCGCGTAAGCGATCCGCAGGCATTTGGCTCAACATCACAGCAATGTGGATAAAACCAATGTTGACCGGATTCGACGCAAAAGCACGCACATCTTCGGGCAAACTACTGAAATGTTTCCATGCTTCACGTTGTTCCAGCAATTCACCAATCTGGCTTTCTGTTTCAAGAAAATATTTCACATTGCGCTTAACTTGGCTTGCCAACACAGAAAGCTCGTGCATCGGGATCGGAACATCCCCCATTTCATACTGTTTTAGTGTTTCTATTGGAATGCCACTTGCCTCACTAATTTCCTCATAAGAGACTTCCGCCTCTTCCCTTGACTGCCGTAACATCCCACCAATCATGCGATTCCGCAGGTTGATAAATTCCGGTTGCTTATCGCTCGTTTCGCTACGCGAAGATTTTAAGGTCTCCGCGCCCCAGAAATGGCTTACAGGCACATCCAGATAATATGCCAATAGCTCCAACTGAGGTAAACTAGGAACTGCTTCGCCATATTCCCACGCTTCAACAGTTTGCGTAGGCACACGTAATAATCGCGCACAATCTTCAATCGTGCGGGCGGCACTCATACGCGCATCACGTA
Source organism: Anaerolineae bacterium (assembly GCA_034435575.1). Lineage (GTDB taxonomy): Bacteria > Chloroflexota > Anaerolineae > Aggregatilineales > Phototrophicaceae > JAVJSU01. The sequence continues at coordinate 6,735 of DAOTXB010000272.1, read as the reverse complement.
ACAACACACCCAGCATTTTGCCACGGATATGATATGAATGTTCAAAATCGAATGGCTTATCTTCTTCAGGATCTTGTTGTGCAGCCCGTTTCGCTTTCATCTTCGCGGCAATGTCATCAAAACTCATGTGTCTATCCTTACGTCAAAACTGCCTTTTAGGTTTGGGATATGTCTGCTACGCAAGCACCACATAGACCATTATCAAACATAACTATTTGGATTATAGACCGTACCTAAGATGCAAGCAACCAGCATGATCTTCATTCTTCGTTTAAACTTCACTTGTACAGCCCATAAATTGTGTATAAAACGTGTGTAAAACAACAAAATTTGTAAATTACAACGCTGTTATCTGAATTATTAAGAAACAAAATGTTTCATATTTCTGACAAGCGCATATAATTAGATAGGATGCACATTAATGATGACAAACAATCAGCATGACAAACACAGACACAAACTTAACTGATAAGACGCAAAAACCTATGGTTGTGCAATCACAAAAACCAAAATCGAACATGCTAACAATTCGCCTACAAAAAACTCAGGTGATGATCACAAAATTAGCACTCATTGACGATCTTAACGCGCTTGTACAAACACTTGTGGAAGATGTTCATACGCTGACAGGGTATGGCGATGTCTTGTTATTGCTGATGAATGAGGAAACAACCGAGCTTTCCTTCTCTGCCATCACACAAAATACCTCCTCTGAGCCAGAAACAACGACAGATGAACCACTGAATCCACAGCAAGAACGCCTGAAGAATGTATATATCAATACATTTAACACAGACGATGCAATGCTGGAAAAGGTATTAGACAACAAAGCTGTGCTCATAGAGCCATCCAAAATCCCATCTGAAACTAAGTCCCCGCTTGGGGAACTGGCAAAAGTTGCTAATTTCTCAAAAATGTGTGTACAGCCATTACAGGTCAATGATGCTGTTATTGGTGTGCTGATCATTGAATTGAGTAGTAAAGACACGCTATCGGTTGAAGACCACACCTTAATGCAATTATTAAGTGCGAATCTTGCGGTCATCATACATAATCGGCGCAAACACGCGCAGACTGTTGAGCAACTTGCAGACAAAATGCGAGAAATGAGCATCCTGCAACAGATCGATCAAGAGCTTAACGATACCATCGAATTAAACACCGTCTTCAACATGACATGCGACTGGGCGTTGCGCTTTACAAATGCAGATTCAGCCTCAATCTCACTATATTATGAACTGACAGACACACTTGAAACGATGTTCAACTATGGCTATTCGATCACCGATGAAGAGATCGAAGCGCTACGTGGCAATTCAAAAAGTAGTATTGCCTACCGCGTAGCGCGTACCGGACGCGCAGAAGTCGTACCGGATGTCAGCATTGATATGGATTATCAACAGGTTGAGCAAAACATCGTCGCACAAATGTCCGTGCCTGTACTCCGTGAAGAACGAGTCATCGCAGTATTGACGCTCGAAAGCAAAAAACTCAACGCATTTACAGATGCACATCTGAATTTCGTCAAAAATCTGACAAATCGTGCCGCTGTCGCCATTGATAATGCCCGCCTCTATAATGAATCTGAACATGAACGCGACAAGCTCTCGCATATTTTGCGTAACATCGTGGATATGGTCATCGTCATTAATCCCGAGGGCAAGATTCTGCTGATGAACCAATCAGCAATGTCCGCGTTACGCCTCTATTCAGCCAGCGAACATCTTGGGCAAGTATTCGACGAGGTCATTCAATTCCGCCCATTAGTTGACCTTTATAAACGCGCGCGGGACTCTCAGGAAAGCATGACTGAAGAGATTACCCTGCCCAATAACCGTGTTTATTATACAAAAGCGGAGCACCATGAAGGAATCGGTTGGATTTTAGTCATGCAAGATGTCACCCCCTATAAAGAGATGGACAAACTCAAAGGCGAACTCATCGCGACAGTGTCCCATGATCTTAAACAACCCTTGAGCGTCATGCGTGGTTATTTAGATTTACTCCAGATGAAAAATCAATTTGATACCTCGTCAGAAAACTTTATTAATATGATTGATCGATCAATATTGAATATGAGACAGTTGATTGATGATTTGCTGGATCTTGCTAAGATTGAATCCGGCATTGATCTAAATCTATCACCAGTATCGCTCAAAAAATTAATCCGCGAAGTTGTTGAGATCAACAGTAGTCGCGCTACATTGAAGAAAATGGCAGTTAACGTTGATATGCCTGCGGATCTGCTCACTGTGGAAGGCGAAGAAAATCGACTGCATCAAATTTTCAATAATCTAGTGGGAAATGCGATAAAATACACCCCACCTGAGGGTAAAATCGATGTCATTGCAGAACGACGCGGTTCAGTGATACGGATTGAGGTCAAAGATAATGGGTTAGGTATCAGCCCAGAAGATCAGGCACACATTTTTGAACGGTTCTATCGGGTGCGCCGTCCAGAAACAGAGAGTATCGACGGCACTGGCTTAGGGCTTGCTATCGTAAAATCACTCGTAGAAGCGCATCATGGCACCATCCGATTAGAGAGCAGTCTAGGCGAAGGCACCAATTTCATCGTCACCCTACCCCTTGCCGATGAACTCTCAATACACTCACAATCTTAGGTCATTCAAAGTCACAATAAAACAGACAACTCTTGTGCAAAGTCGTCTGTTTTTATTTTGGTTATTTATAACGCGATGAAGCGCTTATTCTTCGGTTGAATCCGGCTCTGTTTCAGATGATGTTTCGTCGTTAGAATCGCCATTTCCATAGAGCTTCATCTGTTCTTCCATAGAAACTGGCACCGGTCTTACCTGCATGATCTTCTCCACAAGGTCCTCATGCCCTTCGTTGAGTAGATCAAGGTCTTGCATTGTCCACACCGTCGTAATCCGCCCACTCACGTTGGGCCACTGATCTTTCGACCATACGTAACGCTGACGCGCAAATTGCCAGATTTCCTCCGGTTGTTGTTGCCAGGTATAATTCTGGAATTGTTCCCAAATTTCATCTAACGGGGTACGCGGGAACAATGCGCGTAACATCGCCTTACGAACATCTTCCAATGTACGACAATGGCTTGTCCAATTATGGCTATATTTGTCGATAAACGTGAAGATGCCATAATGCGAATAATACTCGATTGTGTTCATGACCTGATCGCGCATCGCCAACGCATCATCATATGCCTTTTCTAGTTCAACGCTCGGTTCTTCAAAACGTTCACCATGATGACGCACTTCCATTGTTTCTTCCCATGTGATTGGCAAAATATCATGCGTATGACTGACCAGCCGTCGAATATTGTCCGGCGCAACGTTAAACTTAACCAGCGCACCGCTAGAGATCAATTCTTCAACCAACTCGGCGATACCATGCTGACGTGCTTCATCCATTGCCCGGTCATTACCACTCCCATAAAGTCGAGACCGTCCGGGCGCACGGGAGCGCGAAATTTCTTCATCTGTAATCGGGAAGAGGCGACGCACACCACCACGATAAATGAATAGTTGAAACAATGTGATTAAAGTGGCAAATACAATAATCGGTGGCAAGGCATTGGTCTTTTGTGTGACCAGTACAATCGCCATGATATAGCTCGCCACCATACCTCGTAACCCAGCAAACCGTAGCGATTTCGCTTCCGGTGATCCGGGTTGAATGCCACGGTCAAGCAAAATATCATCACGCACAAAGAAGATCGTCGTACTGGTAATCACAAACGCACTCACAAACCCGAACGCATAATAAGATTCGACCAGTGTCACACTAGGAATCGCAGGGATGAAAATCGCCGCCGCAATCCATATTACGACAATACCCACACGATCATCTTCAAAGGCACGGGGCAATCGCCCTAATCGTGCGGCGTTTGCCGCCACTGCCGCACCACCAACATACCCCCCACCTTGCGCGAGGAGCAAAATAATCGCCAACAACACGCCTGCAACCAGCAGAATAGCTGACCCTGTACCAAAAACCAGTTCAAACTGAATCAGCAAGGTGCTGTAACCCTCTGTTGCCGGAATATTCCACTGTTGCGCGGCAAATAACTGCATAATGCCCGTGCCGATTAAGAAAATCGCGGCAAGAATGAGCGCAGTATTGATGACCTTCCACTTTGGGCGGGCGGCGTGTTTACCGCTTGCGGGAATGACCTCATAACCGGAAAAGCCGAGCATCGCGCTACTCATTGAGCGCAAGAAATATTGCAAGAACAATGTCGCCGTCAGGGGTTCAATATCCCGCGCCACCTGCGTCACATAAGTATTGCCCTGTTCAAGAATCTCCGGCACAGTATGTGCGACAACACCGGATGACTCCAGCCCATGCACAATCGCACCAACCTGATCGCCAAGCGATGGATCTGTCAATGCTGTGAAGGACACATAAGATAGCGCAAATAAGGTAAATACCGTGAACGCCCCGCCCCCTAATAAGAACATAGGCACAGCGCGTTTCGGTCCCACTGCCACCAACACCGCCATGATGAAAAAGGCGTAAATTTCCGCTAGAATCACACGTTGAGGTGCTAATTCAGGAATAATCAATAGCGTCGCGTCTGTCGCCGCAATTGAACTAATGATGATCGTCAGCACAGCATCAATAAAGAACATGCTTGTGCCCACCCACGACAACCAGCGCATTCGCGCGGGTCCAATCGCCTCTACAAGTGGACCACTACCACCTGCGTTTGGCTTTAGATATGCGCCAGCCTTATATGCTGGAACAATGCCAAAAAAGAGCATGACCGCCAGCGTTGCGAAGGCGAGCATCGCCACCTCATGATAGCCATGTGCCCCTTCAATGGCTAGCAATGTTTGATACGCCGCCACACTGAACGCATCAGACGCAATCTCAAAGATCAGCGCAAAAATACCAAGACCACTACCGCCAAGCAACAATCCTTCAACAGCAAGGCGGGGTACACGACGATCAGCATCACGTCTTTCTTGCGGATCGATATAACTTTTCAATAGAAACATTGTGGATTATCCTGAAGTTTCCGTATACTTATGCATACATACACAACAAACAGAACGGTCTCAAGCAATACTCTGAGACCGACTTCTTAATACTACTCTAAAGTTCATAGGTTTAAAAGTTGGATTCGCTGTGAACCCCAATAATTAGGGCAGACAAAAGCGCCGAAATCTAGGTGGCAGTCTCTAAATTCTGACGTTATCATCGATAAACCAAATACATATTTGATTAATTTAGCAGAAAAAGAACTTCAGATGCCGGTGATCGACTCAAAAATTAACACCAAAAGCAACGATTATGTACAAAATTACGAACACAATTGTAAGCTCATAGAAACGCTACAGGAACGGCAGGCGAAAGTACGCGAAGGTGGTAGTGAACGCGCCCGTAAACGCCATCTTGATCGTGAGAAATTACTCCCACGCGAACGGGTTGAGTTATTGCTAGACCCCGGCACACATTTTCTCGAACTCAGCACACTTGCCGCATGGGATATGTATAACGATGAGACACCGGGTGCAGGCATCATCACTGGAATTGGCGTAGTCAATGGGGTTGATGTACTCATCAGCGCTAATGAAGCAACGGTCAAAGGGGGAACAAGCTACCCTATCAGTGTGGATAAAAGCCTACGGGCACAAGAAATCGCCCGCATTAATCACTTACCGTGTATAGCCCTTGTGGAGTCAGGTGGTGCAAATTTACCGCATCAATCGGAAATCTTCGTCAAGGGAGGGCGCGGATTCGCGAATCAAGCCATCATGAGCGGTATGGGTATCCCACAAATCGCCCTGGTTTTCGGCAATAGTACCGCCGGTGGTGCCTATATCCCCGGTTTGAGCGATTACACCGTGTTCGTGCGTGGCAAAGCCTTAGCATTCCTCGGTGGACCGCCACTGGTGAAAATGGCAATTGGTGAAGACATTGACGATGAAACCCTCGGCGGAACAGACATGCATGCACAGGTATCGGGGCTAGCCGATTATGTCGCTACTGATGACGCGGACGCGATCCGCATTGGACGGCAAATTGTCGGGCAACTCAACTGGCAAAAGACCATCCGTGCCGACATACGCACACCGGAACCACCGCGATATAACCCAGATGAATTACTTGGCATCGTCCCGATTGACACCATTCGTAAACCGCTCGATATGCGCGAGGTTATCGCACGGATTGTGGATGGTTCGCGCTTTAATGACTTCAAGCCAGATTACGGGGCAACACTCATCACCGGTCATGCCCACATCAACGGGTTTCCAGTAGGGATAATCGCCAATAACGGTGTATTATTTAGTGAAAGTGCTAACAAAGCGGCACAGTTCATCCAGCTTTGCAACCAGAGTCGCACACCACTCATTTACCTACAAAATATCACAGGATTTATGGTCGGCGAAAAAGCTGAAAAAGGCGGTATCATCAAACATGGCGCACAGATGATTAATGCCGTAGCAAATAGTACCGTACCCCAATTTACTGTGCTCGTTGGAGGAGCCTATGGCGCGGGGTATTATGCCATGTGTGGTCGTCCTTATGACCCACGCTTGATCTTCGCATGGACGACCAGCCGAACCGCTGTGATGGGCGCGGAACAAGCCGCCGGTGTGCTCGGCATCGTGCAAGAATCGAGTCTGCGCCGTCGTGGTATTGAGCCGGATATGGAGCAGATCGAGGGGATGAAAGCGATGGTCAAATACAAATTTGAAGAAGAATCCGACCCGTATTATGGCACCGCCCGAATCTGGGATG
>DAOTXB010000271.1:0-2223 GCA_034435575.1 Anaerolineae bacterium | reverse complement strand
GAATCGTTTCCGCGGAAGGTAAAGACTTGCCGCCCAATGAAGTTGGAGAAATTGTCGGGCGTGGTCCTATCTTGATGGCAGGATACTATAAACGTGCTGACCTGACAGATCAGGCGATCCGGGATGGTTGGCTATACAGCGGTGACCTCGGTTATAAAGATGAAGATGGATATTTATATCTTGTAGACCGTAAGAAGGATATGATTATTTCTGGCGGGGTCAATGTTTATCCCCGCGATATTGAAGAGATTATCGTGCAACATCCTGACGTTTTAGAGGTGGCAGTTTTTGGGGTACCGGATGATAAATGGGGAGAAGCTCCCGTTGCGGCGGTTATCCTCAGTGATTCAAACACAGTTGATTCCACAAAATTACGCGAATGGGTCAATGAACGGGTCGAAGCACGGTATCAGAAAATCAGCGATGTGATCATCAAGGAAGATTTTCCACGTAGCGTTGCTGGCAAAACGCTAAAGCGGGTCATGCGCGATAGCTTCTGGCAAGAGAAAGACAGCAAAATCTAAACAAAATAGGTGAACTATGGCTTTTATTGAGACAAATGGCATTAAGCTACATTATCTGGATTATCCTGAGGGGGATGGTGAGCCACTCATCCTACTGCACGGATTAACGGTCAACGGGCATTTTTTTGATGGCGCTATTGATGCGGGATTAGCTGAAAATCGTCCGATAATACTCGTTGATTTACGTGGGCGTGGTTTGAGTGACAAACCGGACTCCGGCTATAGGATGTCTGACCATGCGAAGGACATTATCGGATTATTAGATGTACTCCAGTTTGAAAGTGTGGTTATTGGCGGACACTCTTTTGGCGGGTTGTTGACCTTCTTCCTCGCGGCGAATTATCCTGCTCGTGTTCGAAAACTTGTCATCCTAGATGCCGCGGCGGAGGCGGCACGTCAAGAGATCGCGAATTTGATCAAACCCTCATTACAACGGTTAGAGACTACCCTGCCCTCTGCCGATGCTTATATCGACTCGATGAAAACCGTGCCTTATTATCATGATGGGTTCTGGGATGCTCAACTTGAGGCATTCTATCGCTCAGATTTACAAATACTTGATGATGGCTCGGTGATTACACATGCCAGCGCATCCCATATGTCACAGGCTATTGATGGTGTACTAGCTGAAGATTGGTTCGATCATTTTACGAAGATTAATCAGCCTACCCTGCTCCTGCATGCACCAGAAGGCTTCGGACCACCCGGAACCCCGCCCGTGTTGTCTGTTGACGGTGCAAGGCAGACTGTAGAGGCACTCAAAAATTGCACATATCAGCAAGTGCCGGGCAACCACATCACCATGATGTTTGGCGAAAATGTGCCACACATTGTTCGGGCAATCAACACATTCATAGACGAATAGGTCACAATTTATGACAGTTTCAATTGGAATCACTGGAATCGGCACGTATTTCCCTGAAAAAATCGAGAAAGCCGCAGACCTTGTCACGGCAACGGGTATCCCTGAGCATATTCTGCGCGATAAAATGGGTATCAATCAGCGTCATGTGGCTGGAGAGATGGACAGTGTGAGCGCAATGGCGAGTAAAGCAGGCAAAAATGCCATCATCAATGCAGGTATCACGCCCGAACAGATCAAAATGGTCATTTCACACGGGAGCGAATATAAAGATCATATTGTCTGGAATGCCGCAGGTAAGATTCAACACGAAGTCGGTGCTGTCAACGCCTATGCGTTTGAAATGTACGCGCTGTGTGCGGGTGCACCTATCGCTATAAATCTTGCAAAAAGCATGATGATGGCAGATGAAAGTCTGGACTACGTGCTTCTCGCCGCCGGTAGCCGTGAGAATGATCTGATTCATCTGGGCAATCAACGCGCTCGCTTCATGTTCAATTTTGGCGCGGGTGGTGGTGCGATGGTCTTACAACGCAATGCCACTAAGAATCTTATTCTTGGTGCGTCCGCCATCACCGACGGTAGCTTATCAGAAACAGTGATGCTCACCCGTAAACCGGATGCGATTGGTGACCATAACGAAATCAACGGTGATGTGTATGGCATGCTGGATGTTGAAAATGCGGATTATATGGCAGAGCGCCTCGGCGAGACTTCCCTACCGAACTTTGTGCGCGTTGTACAAGAAGCGGTAGAGAAAAGTGGCGCGACATTGGGCGACATCGCCTTTATGGGTATCACCCATATGAAACGCTCATTTTATAACCAAATTTTGGA
>DAOTXB010000270.1:0-3514 GCA_034435575.1 Anaerolineae bacterium | reverse complement strand
CAGGGGTTATCCCGCCATCATATTATGCAGGCGGTAGAAGCGAGCTTGCGCCGTCTTGATACAGATTACATCGATGTCTATTACATGCACGGCTGGGACCCATTGACCCCGATTGAAGAATCACTGCGCGCATATGATGATCTGGTACGGGCGGGCAAGGTGCGTTATGTGGGTGTGTCTAACTTTAAGGCGTGGCAGGTGATGAAAGCGCTCGCCGTCAGTGATGCTAATGGCTGGGCGCGATTTGTGGCTGGGCAATATCAGTACAGTCTGGTCAAGCGTGACCTTGAATACGAGTTTAGCGATTTGTTTATGAGCGAAGGCGTGGGCATGACCCCCTGGGGACCGCTGGGCGGCGGATTTTTATCCGGCAAATATACCCGCGATCAACGCCCGACGGAGGCAGACTCCGGACGAATCGCCACTTCTAGCGAGCATGTGGAAGAATCATGGGAGCGACGCAACACCGCCCGAAACTGGGCGATTATTGATGCTGTAGGCGCAATTGCGGAAGCACGCAACGCAAGCTACCCACAAATTGCGCTGGCATGGGTGCGGGCACAGCTAACGGTCAGCAGTGTGATTATCGGTGTGCGGACGATGGATCAATTGCAGGACAACCTCGGCGCGGCGGAGATTACCCTGACGAGCGATGAACTCACGCAATTGAACACCGTCAGTCAATTACCGGAGCTGTATCCCTATCGGATGATTCAAGATTACATGATGCGTACTGTGTGATACTGTTTCATAATTTGCTATATTTGATACAGGCGATCTAACAAGTCGCCTGTATGGAAAATCCTCAATAACAATGATATTAGCGCTAATCTGGTAGGTATCTTCCTTTAGATGAGGTCTTATTCCCCGATTAACTGACCAAACTTAATTAGATTGCCGTCGCCATCTAAAATACTAAATTCGCGTAAACCGTAAAATTGGTTTGCGAGTTTACCATTGGGATGTACCACCTGCGCCACTTCATATTCGGCATATAGTTCATCCACACCTGTGACATAAACATAGCAACTGGTATTTTCAGCAATATATTTATCATCCGTCAGCTGGAAATGAAACATTAATTCCTGACGTTGCATGATCAGATAGTTGCCATAATTATTCACTGCCTCAAAGCCAAGTTTCTCTTGATAGAATTTTTCTGTTGCTTCAATATTCAACGATGCCAAGACAGGAATCGCCTTTGTGAACTCAATAGTCATCAGAATCTCCAGAAATAGAACATTAATTCTAATGCTACTTTACTTTTAAAAACTGTCAAGCCCTCGATTAATGAATACCACAAGACAATAGAAGAATTCTATAGCCTTGTGTGGGATGATATATTGGACATTGAAGCAGAATTACCAGAACACTTAATGCCAGAAGAGTATACTAAAAGATACCCACCTCTAAAGTGAAAAGAATATAGTATTTGCCGTATAGTCAGCCTAGCAGATTATTGATAACCATAAGTTATCAAAAAGTTACCACACACAAATTTTTTAACCTTTCCACAATTGCCCGTGTGTGGTTAAATCTCATGACGACGCATAACCCTAAAATGACTGAGATTCTGGACATATCATGGCGATTGATTACACCATCGGATACGACTGTACCCCCAAGCAAACGTTGACCGCAGAAGGCATTATGGAGCGCATCAAAGGCGAAGAACGCGCCAAACGGATTATCGAGTTATTCCGTGAAAATGGCGATGACCGTCCACCGAGCGAAATGGGTTTTGAATTTTCCCGCAATACGCCCGAAGGCGAAGAAGAAACGCAAGTGATCGTGGTGCAAGATTTGCTGGACGAAGCGGCGGCGCTCAAACAGTTGGAGCATCATTGTGTGGGGTGCCCCGCCAACATTATTGGCACGCGCTTTGGCTGTATGAACTTCATCCAATACCCGATTTCGCGCAAAGCAGAACAATGGATGCTTGATCGCTTGCCTGTCCCCGATGAAACGCTGGTGTGGATGTTGCTTAAGCAAGGGATACAGGAATTTCAATATGATGGCGGGAGCGTAAAGCCGTTACGCGCCAATAATGACATCTATTTTGAGGAACGGATGGTGTTTCAGCGTCGATTAGGGGAGTTTAGCATCGATGCGAATCAATTGTTCGAGATGATTTTCTCCGTTGGCAACATTCTGCCCAATCATGGCGCGTTGTTGTTGCTGTTTATCGGCGCGATTGACCGTGACCTTGAAGCTGATGAGATCATGAACATCACCCCTGCGCCGGAAGATTCGAAGAAAAAGTACCCGTTCATCTTTATGAACCAAGATGATGATGACCATACCATCAACGAGTTAAAGCGCTTCTTCCATGCACTCTATACGGCGTGGGTGCTGAATGTGCCGTTGAAGTTGGACGTGTAATGCTATGTCGCTGGTGTACCCTGATGCGGAGCGACTGCAAGCGATAGTGTCAATAGTCACCCACTGCCTTTCTGCATTACCCTATGTCACTCATATTGATGTGTTCGGATCATTGGCACGCGGGGATGCAGATCGATGGTCAGATATTGATTTGATCGTGGTTACGCGCAAAAAAGCAGACTTTTTACGCTGTTTACAGACATTACACAACACAAAACCTATTCTGCATCATAATCCGCTCTCTCAAGCAGACCCGAACGGTTATCATGCGCTCGGTTGTGTTTTTGTGGATGAATCCGTATTTCATTGTGTTGATTTGAACTTTTTCACACGGGAAGAGTATACAAAGCCAGAAACGACCCGTCGATTTGGTGCCCGTCGCACGCTTTATTCCGCGCATACAGCGGTATCACAAAAGGGTGATTCAGATGGCGAACCATCTACTGATACGCAGACGCTCACGGCGGACGAACAGCGTATTGCTGTAGCAATCGGTTTCACCAAGAAGAACGCCAAAAAAGTATTACGTGGCGAAGAGGCTCATGATAACCTGAAACGCTTTGCACGCACGCTCACACAAACGATGCAAGATTATCCGGTTGATTATCGGGTGGTAGGTGGCAATATTGGCATCGTAGCCGGGCACTATGTGACGATTGCAGAAACACTACTCGATACGCTTGAGTGATAACCACTTCTTCGCATCGATAGAAAACACCGGACGGTTCGCGCCCGGTGTTTGACGAGATAAGGAGTTGGAGTATGGGATCAATCCATCTGAGAAGATTCAGATGGTCGAATCATCAAATCATAAACTGCTTGTGTGTTACCCACCTTCATTGTCCTCCGACTGGCGCAGAATAGATAGTGAAATACGTCACATAAAACCATGACACTCGACGTGGATGTGATCTTTGTTATCCCAATAATTAATTAAAATAACCCAAATACCCATAAGTGTAAAAAAGCGCTTAATGCTATATTAAGAAAACAGGCGTATACTACTTCATACGATGTTGGTTATTGTGGGTTATGTCCATAATTAACCCGCATTATCTGAACGATCAATATGTAGAAACTTGATAAACATGAATGACAAACGACCAATTATCCTGTTCACCAACGACGATGG
>DAOTXB010000269.1:0-1870 GCA_034435575.1 Anaerolineae bacterium | reverse complement strand
AGGTAGTCGGTGACCACGCTGGAAACGGTCTGCTGGATGCGATTGGTTGCTCGCGACTTTTTACCATGAACGGGTGCCTACGTTATTGCGTGATAGTCAGTTTGTGGAAAAACGGCACCGTATTTCATGTGTAATCTCTTGTGTTCGCGTCTCTTGATACAAAAGCACTTGCACCATGTAGTGTGGTGTCACCATCGCCATGCCAGCGCATTGCATAGTTACGGTCGCGTGTTCGTTTGTAACCACTGGCGAAATAGGTGCTAGTAGCGAGGAAATCCAATAATTTACGCAAGTAGCTGTGCTGTAATGTTGCCGTCGAAGGATCACCCCAAAGGTTGTGTTGCTCATTGGAGTCATGCTGTAAATCGTAGAACTCGTATTTATCTTGCCCGATATAGTAGACTAATTTGTGCGTCTTGGTACGTAACATGACAAGATAGTTATCCTCACATACCACAAACTCACGCTGTTGAACGGGTTCATCCAACACATACGGTAGTAATGAGCGCCCTTCAAGATAGTTGGGACATTCAATCCCAGCGGCATGAAGGATGGTCGGTCCAATGTCAATTAGCGAAACCAGATCGTCAATAGTAACGGATCAATTGCTGATCGAGATAGATTTACTGTGGGCATTGGTTTGAAGATCATACGGATACAGGGCGAACTAGGTAAAACTAGTCTACACGCTCAATATAGTAACCTCAACACGCTGATACAAAAGGAAACGATCTTTTGAGTGAGGATTGTGTAGAGTTATGGCAATAAACAATCCTCACTGCAGTCATCATATCGATTCTCTTACAGGGTTAAAATATAGCTCACCATCAACTTCTTCAACAACAACATGATCGCCATTAGTAATTTGTCCCTCTAATAGAGCAACCGCCAATGGGTCTTGGAGGTGATGTTGTATCGCACGCTTCAAAGGACGCGCACCGTATACAGGATTGTACCCTTTATCGGAGACAAACAACTTCGCTTCAGGTGTAAGCTCGACTGTGATTTGCCGTTCTGTTAATAGCTTTTGAAGGCGCTTCACCTGAATATCCACAATTTGTCCGATATGGTTACGAGACAGACTGTGGAAAATAATCACTTCATCTAATCGGTTTAGGAACTCTGGACGAAATTGTTGATCTAAAACGTCTAATACAGCGCTATGTACATCTTCTGTAGCGACATCTCCAGTCATTGATTTGATGAGATCACTGCCGACGTTACTGGTCATGATGATAACAGTGTTGGTAAAGTTTACCGTGCGCCCCTGACCATCTGTCAAACGCCCATCATCAAAAACTTGCAAGAAAATATTGAAGACCTCTGGATGTGCCTTCTCAATCTCGTCGAAGAGAACAACGCTATAGGGACGGCGACGAACTGCTTCAGTTAATTGTCCGCCTTCTTCATACCCTATATATCCAGGAGGTGCACCGATCAACCGAGCTACACTGTGCCGTTCCCCGTACTCACTCATATCAATACGGATCATAGCGCTTTCATCATCAAATAAGAAATGAGCTAATGAACGTGCCATCTCAGTCTTCCCGACACCTGTAGGTCCTAAAAATAGAAATGTGCCTACAGGGCGGTCAGGGTCTTGCAAGCCAGCACGACTACGACGGACTGCTGATGCAACTGCACGGACTGCATTATCTTGACCAATTACGCGCTCATGCAAGCGATTTTCCATATGTAAAAGTTTTTCAATTTCTCCCTCTAGCAAACGTGAGACTGGAATGCCTGTCCACCGAGCGATAACGGTGGCAATTTCATCGGCATCAACTTCTTCCTTAAGCATCGTACTACCTTCGGCACGCTTAGTTTCAATTTCCGTTTCAGATGTCGCTAGCTGTTTCTCAAGTTCAGG
>DAOTXB010000268.1:0-1609 GCA_034435575.1 Anaerolineae bacterium | reverse complement strand
ATCGCGCCCTGTACATCTGCCCGCCAATAGGGAGCGCTCAAGCCTACAAAGGCAGGGACGAGGTATACTCCGCCATTGTCAGGTACACTTTCGGCAAGTTTTTGCGTTTCGACTGTACTTGTAATGAGTTGGAGTTGATCGCGCATCCACGCGATGGTTGCGCCGGTAAAGTTGATAATACCCTCAAAGGCATAGGTCGGCTTATTGTCATAGACCCAGCCAATTGTCGTGACGATTCCATTGTTGGAGCGCACCGGATTGTTGCCGACGTTAAGCAATACTGATGAGCCTGTGCCAAGCGTGACCTTCGCGCCTCCGGGTGCAAAACAGCGTTGAGCAAAAAGCGCCGCCTGTGAATCGCCCATTACGCCACAAATCGGAATCGTTTCAGCAAGTAGACCGTCACAATCGGTTGTGCCAAATTGTGCGACACTTTCACGGATTTCTGGTAGCACGTGGCGGGGCACATCGAATAATTCGCACAGGGTATCATTCCAACCTAACGTGTTGATGTCATACAGTAATGTACGGCAAGCATTTGTATGGTCAGAGGCAAAGACAGCACCATTGGTCAGTCGATAAATCAAATAGGTTTCAATAGTGCCTATCAATGCTGATCCCTGATTGATCCGTGCTTTGATCTCCGGTTCGGCGTCTAATAACCATGTGATCTTAGAAGCGGGAAAATAGGTATCAATCTTTAATCCCGTCGTCTGAGTAACATGCGCTTCATGCCCTGCGTCAATCATTTGTTGGCACAGCGGTTCTCCTCGCCGACATTGCCACACAATTGCATGGTGGAGGGGCGCACCGCTTTCACGATCAAACACAACAAATGTTTCACGTTGATTGGTAATGCTCAGGCATAGTAAATTATCGCGCTGGGCAGGATGTTTCTCCAATAAATCTCCGATGACAGCAAGCACATTCTGGTAGATCTCTTCTGCATCATGCTCAACCCACCCCGGTCGTGGATAATACTGATGATGATCGCGGTTGACCTTATCCAACAGGTGACCGCTTGCGTCAAACAGTAATGCTTTGGATGCAGATGTACTCTGGTCAATCGCAAGAATTGTTTTGCTCATACACCTTCTCCTAACAGGTCACGCGCAGAAGTCGCCAGACCTTCCCCGGAAATACCATAATGATCGAACATATCATACTGATCGCCATTGATGGTGTATTCATCAGGGATGCCGACGATTTTCAACCGGGTACAAATACCTCGTTGCATCAAAATGCCTGCACAACATTCCCCCAACCCACCGTTCACGCTATGTTCTTCTACAGTGATGATCGCGCGAGTATTTTGTGCTGCATCCAGTAACGCGTCGGTTTCGAATGGGCGTAATGTGTGCATACTGACCACACGGCAGGATACCCCTTCTTGTGCTAAGATTTCTGCGGCTTCCAGAGCGCGTGACGTCGGTTCACCAATGGCGATAAACGTGATGTCTGTACCTTCGCGGATTGTAATTGCTTTCCCGATCTCGAATTGAGCGGTGTCTGGATTATGCAGGTGGCGCATCGGCTTCTTGCCGAAACGTAAATATACCGGACGGGGATAGTCAATGACCGCTTTAAGTGCCTCGCGTGTTTCAAAATT
>DAOTXB010000267.1:0-15709 GCA_034435575.1 Anaerolineae bacterium | reverse complement strand
GCCGGATGAACATATTCTGGTCGGTGCCAGCATCAACGGCACAGGGAATCCATCTACGATTGAAACCGCCGTTTATCAGGTTGAATCATCGCGCTGGCAATGTTTCTCTACCCTAGATATCACCTGGAATTGGGACGCGAACTTCTTCCGGTCTTCTGTCCCTCTGAACGCCAGCTATACCAATACGGACACTATTGGTTGTGCGCTTTACGAAAACGAGCCAATCTTCGTGAATCAACCGGAACAGGGTATACAAATTGTCAGTGGCTTTATTGCAGAAACCGCTGACCAGACCGAGGCTGGCTATGACCGTGCAAATGTCGCACTGTCAATGTTGTTTTTACTGAACGGACAACCAAGAAGTGCAACACAACAGCTAGAAGAAATCAGCGCATTGGCACAGGGTAACGACTGGTTATCCGGTCAATTAGAAACATTCAATAATAATCTAAGTAGCGAAGATGTGATCAATCCGCTGGATGTGTGTGCGGCACTCGTGCGTGATAATGACGATGCCGCCTGTGATGTCGATCAACTGCTCCAGTTGACGTTTATTCAAAATCCACTGGTGCTGACGCTGGATGTGGTGGAACAACTTCAAGCAATCGATTTACCTGTGCTGGATGTGGTGACACTTAACGAAGTCGGACGATTAGAACGCACAGCCGTCAACTTTAACCTGACCGGGGCAAGCTGGTGGGCGTTCGCACCGACTGACCCTAACTTCTATGTGCCAGAAATTATTGATCCACCTATCGGTTTTACTGATGCCGTCTTGCCACTCGGGTTGATTGATGTCCCACAATCTGCGTTTGATGCACTGTTTATCAATCAGTCCCCACGCGCCGCCCTGACCATTCTCGATAACGCTATTCGTAATAACCCTGATGTTCCGTTATCGGTAGAAGCGCGTTATTTTCAGGCATTTTGTGAGGATATGCTGTCGGATCGCACGAATGCACGAGAAGCATATTTCGCGGTCTGGACGGAATTCCCGACCACCCATTACGGACAACTTGCCGGGGCACATTTAGAAGCACGTGGCTAACATTTGCTACAATCGTGTCCGGTGATCGTCTATAATCATCGGACACTTTTATCGGAATATAAACAATAGTCTAGTGAGTAAACTACTATGAAACTCATTCATTTTCGTTATGCAGGTCGCCTGCGTTCAGGCATGATTGATGGCGACGAGATCACACTCTTTTCGATGCAAGATGGCATCCTCGCGTTTATACGGCGTGGCATCACACCGCAACCCACCAGCGAACGTGTGAAGTTAGAGGAGGTCGAAGTCCTCGCACCGTTTACGCCGGGGAAAATTATTGGTGTCGGGCGCAACTATGCCGATCATGCCAAAGAACTTGATAATGCTATTCCAGAAAAACCGCTACTCTTCGCAAAGTGGTCAACGAGTGTTATCGCATCCGGTGAACCCATTACATGGCACACGGATATGACCACACAGGTGGATTATGAAGGCGAACTGGCGGTGATTATTGGTAAACGGGCGACAAAAGTGAGCGAAGCCGACGCATTGAATTATGTCTTTGGCTACGCCATCGCCAACGATGTCAGCGCGCGCGATTTACAGGATAATGATAAACAATGGGTACGCGCCAAAGGTTTAGATACATTTTGTCCGTTCGGTCCAGTGATTGTTAGCCGACAAGACATTGAAGACCCGCACGCCCTCACGATTGTTACAAAACTCAACGACGATGAAGTACAACATGCCAGCACGGGCGATATGATCTTCAAGATTCCACAATTGATCGCCTATTGCTCACAGGCATTTACATTGGAACCCGGCGACGTGATCTTGACCGGGACACCATCCGGCGTGGGTAAAGCACAAGATCCACCCCGATTCTTGCAGGATAGCGATGTTGTCACCATCAGCATCGACGGCATTGGTGAACTGAGTAATCCGTGTAAGGTCATCGAACCGACTAACGATGAGGATGCAGGCGATGACACAGAGAACGACGAAACATAAACGATAGCTGAGTTCGGCGGGACACATGACAGATTTTACGGGCAAACATTACATCATTACCGGCGGGGCCAGTGGTATTGGTTTAGCGACAGCACGACGGCTCAAAAACGATGGTGCAAAGCTCACCCTCTGGGACATCAATACTGATGGCTTACACCATGCGGGCGACTCACTCGGCGCAGATACGGCTACTGTAGACATTACCGACGCTGAACAGGTCACGCAAGCAATAGATGATGCCCTCAGCGCACACGGGCGCATTGACGGCGTGATTCACTGTGCCGGGGTGTTACACACGGGCACCTTTGCCGAAACATCGCTCGAATGGCATCATCGCATGTTGAATGTCAACCTCGGTGGAACTTTCACCGTGAGTCATAGCGCCCTGCCCGCCCTCAAGCAATCCGGTGGATCGTTGATTTTGCTCGCGTCCGTCTCCGCGTTTTACGGTCCGCCGGATTTCAGCACCTATGGCGCATCAAAAGCCGGGGTGTTGAGCTTCGCGCAGGCATTGCAGGTAGAATTGCACGATACCAACGTGCATGTTGGGGTGGTCACGCCCAATTTCGTGGATACACCCATGCTCAACGAGCACAACAGCACCTCACGGATGGTGGACACCAGCTCACCCTTATTGACGCTGGAAACGCCCAATACCATCGCAGAGCAAATCGTCAAAAATCTGCAAACGCGCCGATTCATCGCGTTTACTAATTGGCGTTGTTATGTGGGGTATGTGTTAAGCCGATATTTTGCGTGGCTTGCCCCATTCATGATGAAACAAATATGGATACGCAGTAGCAATCGTGTACAATAACTTGACGTGAGGGAAAAATGTCAGCCAAAAAGAAAAACCACGCTCATCTTTATGATGTGTCAATTGACGTGCTTAACCTTTCTGAACAAGCGAATAAGGTTTTGCTACGAACGGGGATGACGACTATTGGCGATTGTATTGATTTCTTCATACGCCTGCCTGATGTCCATATGGCAAGACCACCATCTTTGACTGTCGTAACTGAAATTGAACAGAAACTAAAAGATTTACACTATTGGCAATATGTAGAATGAGCCAGCATTGACCTACCCAAAGGATAACTTTATAGATGACTGATATTCCGAAAAACGCCCCTTTACAAACACTTGATGCGATTGATGGTGTATATACGGCGAAAATCCGCATCTTTGAGGATGAGCGTGGGCGCTTTATGGAGACATTTCGTAAAGAATGGTTTCCGTTCGTCAACTGGGAAAACATACAGGGCAATCGCTCCGATAGCAAAGCAGGTGTGTTGCGCGGATTACACTATCACTTTAAACAAATTGATTACTGGTTCGTCACGCGGGGGAGTATCCGCGCTGGTTTGGTCGATCTGCGCCCTGATTCGCCGACCTTTCGCGTCGCCACAACAGTTGACATCAGCGAGGATAATATCATCGGTCTTTATATTCCCATTGGCGTAGCGCATGGTTTCGCCGCCCTGACGGATTGCACGTTAAATTATACGGTCAATAATTATTATGATGGCGGGGATGAATTTGGTGTCGCGTGGAATGACCCTGAACTCGGTTTGGACTGGGGCGTGGAAAACCCGAATGTCTCTGACCGTGATTTACAAAACCCGTTGTTGCAAGACATTCCTACGGAAAATTTGCCCAAATAATCGTAGAAGATCAGGAATCGGAACTGTCTTTTTCTTGCATGCCACTTAAATAACCGGAAAGCCATTTCATCGTATCGATGGCACTTTGCGGTGCCTGTTCGCCGGTCAACAGTTGCCGTTCAATGTTGCCTTCGCGCCGGATGAGTGACGATTTACTACGATTATCCGCCATCATAATGACCAATTGCGCCAATTCCTTGAGATTCTTCGCCAGCAGGCTTCGTTCATTCGGTGTGAGTTCGTCGTCATGGGTGTCCAGCTCTGCGCGCACAGTTTCTTGATCGAAATCAATTGATTGTTTGTTAGATGGGTCAAACGAATCCGATAACAACTGAATAATAGTGTAAGCTGTGCTGACATCTTCTGCAAAATCCTGTAATGTCCTCTTCCCCAACAACTTACGAATAGAAATAGTCGTTGAGACAATGGATAGCACATCATCCGGTAATCGTGTGTCTTCACCCACATGACGGGCGATCTGTTGCAACTGTGCCAGCGGTTGATTGTTCACAAACTCACGCCAATAGCGCAACAATATCTGCTCGCCATTTGTGCTCCAGCTAACATATTCGTGGATGCGGTTCAAATTGGTGATGATTAAGTTCTCGTCTTGTGTTTGATCAAAACTACGAATAAGTCGTCGAGTAGAGACACGCATTGTGATCTCACTTTTGATCTCACGTGAAACATCGAGCAACTTCCACAAAGTCTCACGCGGGACAGTTAACGGTGCATTTTGCCCGAGATACCGGGAAAGATGTTCGATCAACACACGATTAGCATCGCCCCAGCCTCTTTTGTCTAACAAATAGACAAATGTCTCCAGCATTTGCTGTGGAGAGATTACCTCATCATTGAGCAATAAATTGACATGATTGACGAGTGTATCCGGCAATTGCTCGGTTTGGCGTAGGGCACGCATTATCAGTGGAAATAAACGATCCGCTTGTAATAAAGACTTAGAAAAAGCCAAGAACAGATCGTTGCGCCCGCCTTCTACAAAATTGACGATCAACGCGCTTAAAGCGTCCGTCGATAACCATTCTGCACCGTCTTTGATGAGAATGTCTAGAATTGTGCCCGGTTGATAGCGTGGTAGGATGCCGCTTGTCTGTGATTCAGTATAGAATTGCCATAAATAGGCAATGGCAACATCATCAAAGACATCCGCACGTTGATCGACCACTGCGCGTTTGAGCAAAATCAAGGCTAATTCGCGCCCGGTCTGTAATACGTCATAAACGGCATCCTGCGAGTAATCTCTTAAGGCAGAGCCGAGTGGGTCCGGTAATGTTGCGATTAGCTCTTCATCTTCCAGCAACATCTCCAATGCGCTATGTGCCCGCTTAACAGCGAAGGTGAGCAACTGCATACCCAGCTTGCCATCTTCGTGTGTACGAGCCTGTGCGGCTAATATCCCACGTTGTAGCACCTCGCCCAATTCATATGTCGCTGGCTCTCGTCCTAATAGACGTATCCAGCTAATAAGGGTTTCACTATCACTACTGTTGATCGCCACATCAAGCGAAATAGTGGCGGAGGCAATAAGGCGGGGTAACCAGCGTTCGTTGAATGTCTTACTCAAATGTGCCCGGATAAATGAATAAACCGCATCCGGCTCAGTTTCAAGAGAAGTTTCAAGGGTCTTATTCAGTTTTTTATCCAATGCCTGATCATTATCCATCAAAGCCGCAACCAACTGTGCACCCTCTGCATCTCGGTTTTCCAGCGCATAAATCATCAAACGTTGTGCATAACGCGCTAACAAAATCGGATCATTGGGTAATGTCCCGGTCAATACCGCTTTGATTGAGTCAATCGGCACCTCATCATCGCCCATGACGAGCACATCAAGCGCATGTTGATGGGCAATTTTTGCTAAACGCTCACTATCGTTATTGTCGTTTGTAAAATCCTGATTTAGGCGATTTGACAGCGTGTCCAAGGCACGCAATTTGCTGATAAAGCCGATCATTTGACCGTCCCACAAGGAGGCTAAATGTTCCGCATAGGTCGATTTCCAAACATAACCATCTAATGAAGGCATTTCTGACATCGTAAATACATGGCGCTCACCCGTCGCGGGTTCATCACTAAAAATGACGGCAACGCGTGAGAAATCTGGATTGTTTGAGTAGGTGGTAAACGTCAACTCTGGTCTTGAGGCAGGTGGTAATAACAACATAAGCGCTTCTAGTAGATCAAGGCGACTGCTTATGCGGGCGGGATGATTGACAATTTGGATACTGTCATCGCTGAGTGCCATATCTAGCATCATCAACAAGCGATTGAAATCACCATCCAGCATGTTTAATACACGCTCAAACATTACTGTTCGTCTATCGCCCATAAGCGTTGGCACAGGCGGTAAAGCCAATGGTTCAAGGGGCTGATGTGTACCTGTTAAACCGTTGATATTCGAGTCAGTAATTTCAATCAGGGATTTAATATTGCCAGAGATACCTTGCAGTACCTCCTGTGGAATAAGCACATATTGATAAACCGGTAGTGCTGGGTCATTTTCACGATAATTTGCACGGGCAAGTATATACGTTTCGCCAGTACCTTTGAATATCCCGACAGCCTCTGAATAGGTATTGTCATCGACAGGCAGTGGTTCTGTTGACGTTAAACTCCGGCATAAAATCGCATCTTCAGTGGATAATCCCTCTGTAATAGCAAGAATATCTGCACCAGTACCCTCTAATGGTGCATCGTTTACATCTGTGCCATTTTGTGTGACGGGTATACCGTAGATAAACTGTTCCAGCGCGTAATCGATGGTCACATGAACCCTCTCACTCACTGCTCTCTGACGACATTGTGGCAGATCGTGGATAATCTTTCAAGAAATTAGCACTCAGTACCCCGCATAATACAGGTTAACTATTGACGTATTCTGCGGATAAAATCAACACTTTGCAAACGTTTTTCCAGCAAATAGGTTATATACCCGAGCATGATACGTTCGAGTTCATTATGGATATTCTGTGGTGTGGTGAGCGTTTTGACCTGTGCATAACTACTGCGTTGCATATGGCGCAACAGTTTCAATGTGTTGAGCGACAAAGGCACCAGAGATGACGCATGCTTTGCCGCCACCGGACTAACTACCCCTCCCTCACTATAACTGAAAAATTGATCTTGTGGGAACAATGGTTCGTGGCTAAAAACACATTCCTGTAATTCAGGGCGAAAACCAACCTGATCTAACAGCCGAATTTCAAAATATCTTACGGTTAAACGGGGATCATCATCCACACATAAACGAGCGAAAGTTTCGTTGAGTAAGTCGTACAGTCCGTGATCGGTAGAATCATCCTCAATCGTGAAACGATCCAGCAACTCGGCGACGTAATTTGCATAAGCGCCCCGCTGTAGGTCTTCGCGCAGGGGTAAATAGACTTCCATCATGACCGATTGGGCGGCGATGTCAAGATCACGCCCCCGATGCACAAGCATATCCGCTTGCGTAAATAGTTCAACATGACCCGTTTTGGCGCTGGTTGGCTTACGCGCACCCTTAGCGATAACGTTAAATTTACCATGTGCAGGTGAAAGCACTGTCAACAGGCGATCTGCCTCGCCAAAGTTACGACGTTTGATAATGAGTACCGGTGTACGGAATGAGCGTTCTGGACGGGGCATGGGGGAGTTTACTCGTTTAGGCTATCAGAACCAAAACCATGTGGCAAAAGTTCGCTCAGGGTCATATCATGATGCACAGCGCCATGCAGATCAACAATAATCACGCGTAGACCCACCGCAAATTCATAGAGCATTTGACGGCAAACCCCACAGGGTGTTCCAGCCGTTTCTGTCGCGACGATCAATACATCAAATTTTGTTTCGCCTTCGCTGATTGCCTTTACTAGCGCCGTACGCTCGGCACAGATGCTTGCGGGATATGCGGCATTCTCTACATTGCAACCGGTATATATGGTACCGGATTCACCACGAAGCACAGCCCCAACCTTAAACTTTGAATAAGGTGCGTAGGCTTTTTGACGTGCAGTAATTGCAAGGTGAATCAACTGTGTGAGGTCAGTTGGATTGGTCATAGGCTTCGCTCGTATCCACTGCTTGATCTGTTTTCGCTTCGTTCTGATTCACCTCTTGTTCAGCATTTTCATTGGAATCATCCGCGATACGTTTACGCACCACATGCACTTTGCGGATACGACGACCCTCCACTAAACGCACATCAATGCTAAATTCTTCCTTATCAATCACTTCGCCCATGCGTGGCACACGCCCGAAATGTGTATATATATACCCGCCGAGCGTATCCATATCCTCTGTGGGCAAGTCCACATCCAATAGAGCGTTGAAGTTATCAAGATCGATACTGGCATCAATCTCATATTCGTCTACGCCAGTCAGAACATATTCCGCTTCTTCATTAAGATCATATTCGTCCTGAATATCGCCGATAATTTCTTCGATGATATTCTCGATAGTAACAATGCCGGCTGTGCCACCATATTCATCAACAACAATCGCCATATGCACTTTCTTCGATTGCAAATCTCGTAGCAATTCATCGGCTGGTGTAGTTTCAGAGACAAAATAGGCAGGGCGCATCATATCACTTACAGACTTTGTCTTGGTCTGGTCTGCCCGATGATAATAAGCGAGTAAATCCTTTGCATATAGAATGCCACGCACATGGTCAATATGATCTTCATAGACCGGAATACGAGAATATCCCGAGTCGATGAAAATTGTGCCTGCATCTTCGGGGGTTTGTTCCAGACCAACAGCAACAACATCTATACGCGGAAGCATCACTTCGCTGGCACGGGTCTGATCCAACTGTAGGACGGAATAGATCATCGCCTTTTCTTCATCCTCAATGGTACCACCACTATGCCCTGTTTCGATCAGGGTCATAATCTCTTCTTCAGTTACCGTGTTGACCAGATCACCACTGCCAAAGATGGAGGAGATTGTCTGGCTTACCCACAAAATGCCAAAGACGAGCGGGCTGGTTATTATCAGAACTAGTCGCATCAGCGGGGTAAAGAAAATCGCCAATGATTTACCA
Source organism: Anaerolineae bacterium (assembly GCA_034435575.1). GTDB lineage: Bacteria > Chloroflexota > Anaerolineae > Aggregatilineales > Phototrophicaceae > JAVJSU01. Next base: position 6,996 of record DAOTXB010000267.1, on the reverse strand, counting down.
TGTCCGCTACCAAACGCTTCTGGCACAATATTGCCGAATACTACACTGAAAAGCATCGTTCCAAATAAAGATAGACCACGAACTAAGGTCACATTCAATGAGGGATTAGAATCAATGATAGGTTCCGCAATTGCGACTAACGTCACTGTGGCGATCACAAATGCAGAAATTGAAGACATCAGCTGATAGGTGATAATTAACGGGGCAGATGATTCAATTAGCGATAACGTTCGACGCGCCGCTTTATTGCCAGCCTCACTCTGATCTTTTAACCATGCCACACGCACATTGGCTAATGCCGCGTAAGCCAGGGTTATTAACGCCTGTATCAAGATTAAAGAAGCTACAATCGCTAAGCCAATATAACTATCATCACTCAAGATATTGTCCTCACAAGTTCTCTAAATCAAAAAAGCCGCTACACCAGCGCAAAGCAGTGTTCGGCATCAGCTACACAATCAGATCATTTACATCGTTCGGCAACCATCGTGGGGGAGGGATATTGCGAACCATTTTTTGACACGCTTGATTCGTTTCACATTTTATGTCGTAATTGTGCGAAGTCTACCACATTTACGCGCTAGACCGCAAGGTGTACAATTTCAAGAGGAGCGATCATTATTTTGCATAAAAAGTACGCACCAACGCGTGGGTTATCTGAACATACTATTTGTTAGTGCATAGGCTATTTTTCATGAGGGATTATGCCAATTACCATTGTCGATTATGATCCAAACTGGACGGCACAATATACTAGCGAATCGCGTCTGCTCATGGCGCGTATTGGTCAATACATCGAACAGATTGAGCATGTTGGCAGTACATCCGTTCCGGGACTCGCCGCCAAGCCGATTATAGACATTTTGATTGGTGTGCAAACGCTAAAAATCGCGGATACATACTGCATTCAGCCGATTGTAGAAATGGGTTATATCTACAAAAAGGCGCATGAGGTTGCAATGCCCTTTAGACGCTATTTCTACAAACTTGGTGACGCGCACACAATTGAATCACGCGGTCACACCCATCATATTCATCTGGTAGAAACGGGGTGTGCGTTCTGGAAAGATCATCTGCTTTTTCGGGATTACCTGCGTTCTCATCCAAAAGACCGCAATGCGTATGCAAAACTCAAGCGAGAACTCGCGCCTCACTTTGAAAATGGAAGTGATTACGCAACTGCGAAGACAGAATTTATCGAGATGGTGAAGGCAAAAGCGCGTCTCTGGCGCACCCCAAATACAGACATTCACGAAAGCTAACTTATGAAAATTGATATTCTGACGTTATTTCCCGGCATGTTTGAAGGACCGATGAACCAGAGCATGATGTGGAAGGCACAGGATCGCGGTCTATTGACACTAAAAACGCATGATATACGTGACCATGCCTATAATAAACACCGTGCGGTGGACGATACACCCTATGGTGGCGGTGGCGGCATGATTTTACGGTCAGATGTGGTCGTGCCTGCGATTGAAGCGGTCACACAGCAACAGCCTGATGTCCCTGTTATTTTAATGTCTCCACAGGGACGCGTATTCAACCATGATGTTGCGGTTGAGCTTGCACAGCATGACCAATTGGTATTCGTATGTGGGCATTATGAGGGCTTTGATGAACGTATCCGTGAACTCGCCATTACGGACGAAATCAGCATTGGTGATTATGTGCTGACAGGTGGTGAACTCGCCGCAATGGTGATTGTGGACGCGGTTGTACGGCATATTCCCGGTGTGCTCGGTGCAGAAGGGGCAGAAAACCGCGACAGCCACGCCGATGGATTGCTGGAAGGACCGCATTATACCCGCCCCGCAGAGTTTCGAGGATTAAGCGTACCGAAGGTTTTACAAAATGGTAATCATGGCGAAATCGAGCGCTGGCGACGCGCGCAATCGCTACGACGTACATGGGAAAACCGCCCGGAACTCCTTCTTGATGCTACTCTAATGGAAGAAGAACAATATCTTCTGGCAAAATTCTCAGCACAGGACTGAAAATTAGTGTACGCTATGAGGAGCTAAATGCAATCATCACGCATAACGTGTTATTATGATAGCGTTATGGATAGGATGATTAATCGCATTTGAGGCGGTTTTTGAATTCCGGTATACTTAGTCTTGTTGTCATCTCCCATTATGTGGAGATAAACTGGCGCTAACTGAAAAAAGAGGCAGTATGACTCAGCAATATCGCAGTGAAGCACTTGAAGACAAGCTCAAAATGTTACACACGCAGGTGGATGGCGTAAAAGCAACGGTTGTCGTTAATGTCGATGGTTTGCTTGTTGCCTCTTACCCGGCTGGTGATGAAGAAAACCCACACGAAAACCCGACAAGTAGCCCGCAAGTGGCGGCAATGTCTGCGACGTTAATTGGTCTGGCAGAACGTACTTTAGGTCGTCTTGCACAGGGTGACCTTGAGCGGTTATTAATGGAAGGTGAACTGGGGGTGATGGTGGTTTATCCAGCAGGTCGCGCCTCATTAGCAGTGTTGGTTGCCAAAGACGCACGTATCGCGAATGTGCTGGTTGCCGCACGGAAAGCCGCCGCAGAGGTTGCAGACATTCTTGGCGGGTAGTCTTTTATCCGCCTAACTTCCCTTTGGCATCTTTATGTTAAGCTGTCAAAGAGTAGATGCTGGCACAATGCACAGATTCGCTAATATCCAATAATTATCCTGTTAAGTGATGGTTTGAAAATATATACGCATCACAATTTTACCAAGACGCAATTCATCGCCATCACGAAGCGGTGCCGGACTTTCAGAATTTACCTTGCGACCATTTAGATACGTCCCGTTACGACTCCCTAAATCAACCACATGCAAAATTTCATCAGTAATACGTAAAATCGCATGGTTACGGCTAATGCCCATTTGATAGGCACCATGCGGTGTGAGGTCTAATCCCGGCGATGTGTCTTTCGTAGGGTCACGCCTGCCAATTGTCAGATCATCCTTCACTGTCAATGCCATTGGCGTTGCAACACCCTTTAGCTCGATCCGTAACTTGACCGAATTAGCAATACGCTGTGGTGTTCCGCCATCGCGCTGTTCACGTTCAAAACGCTCCAAAGCGGCTTTTGCTTCTTCGGAAACGTCATAGGTCGTTTCACCAAGAATCTCTGGAGAGAGTTTCTCAGTACGACGCGCAGAGGGCGCATCATCGCTCTCAGGTAATTGTTCCAGTGGTTGGTTTTCTTCGTTCATAGCTCTCATTACTTGTTTGAGGTGACAGACTATACAACAAATCCGTCACCAACATTATTGTACGACTATTACAATTATTATGGGGCAATAGTACGATACTGTCTACAGGAATTTACGTATTACAGGTCTGCATCAACTTCTTCTTCGCCAAATCCCATATGGAAAGCCACCAGATATTCCCCGAATGTGCTCTGTTGAAAACTGGTCATCAAGAAATTCAAAAATAGCTCCTGGCTGAAGTCTACATCTGTAAGTGTAGTTGTCGGCACAACCAGCATAGCATCAAGTCCATCTGCATCAGCAAAACGCGCATTACTTCGTGAGACAAAGAAACTATCCAGCGATGATGAACCATCAGCACATAGACTTGTCCCTGCATCATCACAACTCAAGATTTCATTGGACTCAGTATCAACAAGGCGTACAAACGGATCTACACTGTTGTCTGTACCGACCATATAAATGGTGGAGTTAATATCTGCATTGACAATATTCGGCGTTAAGCGAATCGCAAAGGGGTCACCTGCATCCGCACCAGAACCATCAGCGGTTGTCACTGCCATACCTTCAAGGATGAGCACAAACTCGCCAACAGAGCCACTGAAGCCACCAACGACGAGCGAAATATTCTCAAATCCATCAAAATTATGGGAGAATGGTAGTTGTGAGTTAAAGCGTGATGTACCGACACGTCCGGTAGAGGGTAAATTGACCTCATAAGTCGCGGCATCACTGCTATCGTCGTTACAATCAAACACTTCGCCACGATTGACAACCGCAAGTATGGGGTCAAAGCCATTAACACCGACAACAGTTGCAGTGTAGGTAAAGCCGGGGCGCATATTCACCACAATTTCGACACCATTCGTGATTTGTTGACCATTAGGACAGTCCACATTAATACCACCACCTGCGACCGTGCCACCCGGCACATCACTAGGCGGTGTTGGATCAGGGTCAGTCTGTTGTGCGGTTACGCCGGTGCCATCATCAATGCCCACATGGAACGCTACCAGATAGTCGCCGGTACTACTTTGCTGAAAACTGGTCATCAAGAAATTGATATAAAATCCGCCGGTAAAGTCAAGTTCTGCGCCAGCCGTCGGTAAGGTAATCATAGAATTTAGGTTGCGTGGCGGTGTTTCTCGTCCGAGAGTACGTGATACCGTTGATGAAGAGAGATCGGATGTATTTTCTTCGCATAGGCTCGTACCCGCATCGTCACATTCAAACACCACTTCATTATTTGCATTGACGACCTGCATGAGCGTATCGAGGTCTTGGTTGGTTGCCATCATATAAGCTGTCACGTCGGTGGCAGAGCTGGTGATATTCTCGGTGATTTGAATCGTAAATGGATCGCCCGCACCTTGCCCGGAACCATCACGCGCTGTCACGGACATCCCTTCAATCACCAGCAAAAACTCACCATTGTCGCCACTAGAATCGCCAACGATTAAGGAGATGTTTTCAAAATCATTATAGGTATGAGAAAAAGGCAATTGTGCATTTGATGAGGAAGCACGAATTTGCCCGGTTGTGGGTAAATCGGCGGTATATTCAGCCGCACTTGAATTCTCGTCGGAACAATCGCTCACTCGTCCACGATCCACCACAGCTAAGATCGGATCAAACCCGTTGATACCGAGAGCAGTAGCGGTATAGGTAAAGCCGGGGCGCATGTTCACGATAATTTCCACACCGTTTGTGATTTCTTGCCCATTTGGGCACGTCACTTCAATTGGGCTTCCATCTTGCGCGCTTACCACCCCAACCGAGGCGAGTAAACCCAGACATAACACAATAAATAGGAAAAGCAATTTACGCATGGTGTCTAATTTTCCTTTACTCTCATACAAAAACCTGCACAGATAATGTACAGGAATCTTGGGAATTGCGCTATTCGATTACGGGAGGAATTAGCCTAATCAGCCGATGTAACAGGAAGCTCTAAGCCAAAGAAACGTTCAAACAAATGCCAGCGCCACACCATGCGTAAAATAACCATCCACAACAACGAAATCAACGCGATTGCGCCATAATCCACAAGGCGCAACGGTTCCAGCTCAAAAAACACGCGGAATGGTTCAACCACAAGTATGATGATGAACGATAGAAACATCAGTATAGCGACAATTGTCGGGCGAAGATCTCCACTATAATCATCGGCGGCAACCCACCAGTCATTCGGTGGCTCCACAAATGGGAGTAACAACAAGCCCATGAAAATAATGACTGTCGTTAGCGCACTCCGCGCCACGGCAATCGCCCTTGCTTCTTCCGCTAACATATCATCCGTCACGAAGATCGCACTGTCAATCACTTCACGGGCGGGCACATACTCCACTGCTAAATAAAGGAAATAAACTGCCAATGCCGTGAACGCCATACCTAATGCGGCGGTAAAGACAAAATTCATCGCCGCAGCAACTTGATTGCGCTTAGGTACACCTGCACGCGCCCACGCCGCTAATCCAAAGGTGGGAAAGCCGACAGTAACCAGCGTAATCAACGAGGCATGTTTTGGAATGAAAGGGAAAACGGTCACATCTGCCACCACCGCCGAACCCAAAATGATGAGCGCGGCATAGAATGCTCGTGTGAGGAACAAGCGAATGATGTCCTCCATACCATTTAAAATACGCTGACCTTCCATAAATGCCGCAGGTAATGCCTTGAACGAATCATTTAGCAGAATAATATCCGCGACACCTCGTGTCGCCGCACTACCACTTTGCATAGAAATGCCAATTTGTGCCTTTTTTAGCGACAACACATCATTCACACCGTCACCGATCATAGCAACATAATGACCGCGTCCGCGCAAACTATCTACAAGGCGCTCTTTTTGCTCCGGTGTGATCCGTCCAAAAATGGTCATTTGCTCTGCGATTTCGGTGAATTGGGCATCTTCCATACGGGCAAGTTCTGGACCAGACACAACCTTAATATCCTGCGCTAAACCAGCTTGTCTGGCTAATGATGCAACCGTATGGGGATTATCGCCAGAAATCACCTTGAGTGTTATGCCTGCCTCCATAAATCCGGCGAGTGTCTCACGAGCTTCCGGGCGTAATTCATCGCTGAAACTAATAATACCGAGTGGACGCAAGTTTTCTGGCAAGATCGGGTCATCATTGGCATCATGCAACGCGCATGGTGACGGGCTATAAATGACCAACAACACGCGTAATCCCGCATCCGTCCATGTGTCCAATTGTGCCTGTGCAACATCAGCATTTGAGGCGATGTAGGGTTTTAGCATCTCCGGCGCACCAAGCACGTACACGCCTTTTAGATCATCGTTATCAAAGGCGATCGCACTCCATTTACGGGCAGATGAAAACGGGACTTCATCCAAAACGGTTTGCGCTTCCCCGTTCAGCCCTTCTGCAAGCGCATCACTGGTTCGGTTCCCCGCTGTTGTACTCCGTGCATACACGCCAAGAATGTTTGAAAACGTCGTTTCATCAACATCAAGCGCCTGTAATTCATGCACATTAATCTTATTGGCGGTGAGTGTGCCGGTTTTATCCAGACACAACACATTGACATTACTCATTGACTCGACAGCATTGGATTGCTGAATCAATGCACCGCGACCAGACATTCGGAGTGACCCCATCGCATATGCTGTTGCTGTCATCAACACCAGACCAGCGGGCACTAGACCGGCAATTACCGCCGCGATCTGTACTGAGCGCACTGCCTCAATATCACGAATGATTACGGACACACCGAACAACAAACCGATGATGGTCGCAGTAACCAGTAAAATTCTCACTA
>DAOTXB010000266.1:0-2670 GCA_034435575.1 Anaerolineae bacterium | reverse complement strand
GTAAGCGAACAAGCGCTTAATGATCTGTTGTTGACGGACATCGCCACCGCCCAGCAAATTGTCGGGTCACCGGATATGATCACACGGATTGACCTATTGCTTGCGCCGGAAAATGCTGACGCGATCATCGACCAAATTCGGCTATTATTGCCGGAAAGTGCTCGCATCGGTGCCGTCGGTGATTCGTCCACCGCGCTCGAGCAAATGACCGAAGCCTTTGAACTCAATCTACAAGCGTTGAGTTTACTGGCGCTTGTGGTGGGCGTATTTTTGATTTACAACACAGTAACCTTCAGCGTGGTGCAACGTCGTCCGGTGATTGGCATATTGCGCTCGGTAGGGGCAACACGTCGGCAAATTTTCCTCTTGATTCTGGGCGAAGCATTTATTCTAGGGACAATCGGCACTATTCTTGGCTTAGGACTGGGCATCATCTTCGGACGTGGCGCGGTCAGCTTAGTTGCTCGCACAATCAGTGATCTCTACTTCACCATCAACGTACAGAGCGTGTCTGTGGATACGCTGACACTCGTCAAGGGCGCGGGCATTGGTGTGCTGGCTAGTGTTGGGGCGGCGCTCATCCCGTCGATTGATGCCACCCGTACCCCTCCAGCCGGAACAATGCGCCGGAGCGATCAAGAAAACACGGTGCGTCAACTCGTTCCATTAATTACAATTGTTGCGGTGGTTATGAACGTAGTCGGTATCGTCTTGTTGCAAGTGCCTACCAATAACCTATTCATCAGTTTTGGCGCGTTATTTGCGATTGTCGTCGGCGGGGCGTTATTAACACCACTCGCCCTCATCGGTGCGATGCGAATTGCCACACCCCTTACGGATCGTATTTTCGGTGTACTGGGGCGGATGGCACCCCGCGCTGTGGTGCGCTCACTCAGCCGAACGTCGGTTGCCGTCGCCGCATTGACTGTAGCGGTGAGTGTGATCGTCGGGGTGAGTGTGATGATCTCCAGCTTTCGTAATACCGTTGGCGATTGGCTAGATACCACGCTCGGCTCAGATGTATATGTCAGCCCGCCGTTATTGAGCGCGAACCGCGCAACTGTCGATGTTGACCCGTTTGTGCGCGATCTTGTCCTGCAAATGGAAGCGGTTGAGTCCGTTTCTGCGTCTCGTAATGTGAATGTCACAGCACCGGATTATCCAGCTTTACCACCGGTGAACCTGCAAGCGGTGGACTTTGATATTTCTGTAGATCGTCAATTTGTGTGGAACAATGCGCCAGATGGGGATTATCGTAGCGCGATTGCCGATGGCTCGGTCATTGTCAGTGAACCGTTCGCGTTCCGGCGAGACATCACGCAGGAGAACAACACCATCACGCTATTGACCGATGCGGGTGAACACACATTTGAGGTGGTCGGCGTGTATTATGATTACTCCACCGATCAAGGAACAGTATACACCTATCGCAGTACCTACGATCAATTTTATGATGATCCTTACATTTCATCATTGGGCGCGTTTTTGACACCGGATGCCAACATTGATGCTGTGATGGACACGCTACGCACGGATATTCTCGCCGAATATGACCTGACGATACAGGCAAATCGCGAGTTACGTGCCAGTGTGTTTGAGGTGTTTGACAATACATTTACCATCACAGTCGCGTTGCGCTTATTGGCGACGGTGGTCGCGTTTATCGGTATTTTGAGCGCTTTGCTCGCCTTACAACTGGAAAATACCCGTCAATATGGCGTGATGCGCGCCAACGGGATGACTCCGCGCCAATTGTGGAACTTCACCCTTATCCAAACCGGATTGATGGGGATTGTCTCCGGCTTATTGGCATTACCGATTGGTTTAGCTTTGGCGCTGGTGTTGATCTTCGTGATTAATGTACGGAGTTTCGGCTGGACGATGCAATTTTATCCGTTGCCGGGAGAATTCGCACAGGCGTTTGCGGTAGCGGTGGTGGCGGCGCTTTTGGCGGGCATTTACCCCGCGTGGCGCTTGACCCGTCTGGTCATCTCCCGCGCCATACGAAGCGAGTAAAATCAGCCTATACTCATGGGCGATCAAATCATCAAGATCGCCCGTAAGCCAAATTTGTGTTTGAGGTCTGACTGCTTAATGCCCGACACGCTTTTGCATGTTTAACACCAAATTTGTCACCATGTTTCGTGGTGTAAAACGGATTGCCAGCGCCCCAATTTTGTTGCGCATCCCCGGAATGACCACGCGTTGCCCATTCACAAGCCCCTGATACCCGCGTTCCGCAACAACTTCAGCCGACATCAAGCCATCCTGTACCAGCTTTGATTGCGTCATATCGGCGCGTTGTTGGAAACCTGATTCTGTCGGTCCCGGACAGAGTGCGCTAACCACCACGCCCTTATCTTCCACTTCCTTGGCAATAGCCTCAGAAAATGACAATACATACGCCTTCGTCGCATAATAAACCGCCATTAACGGTCCCGGTTGGAACGCCGCTGTCGATGCGACGTTCAGCACTTGTCCGAATCCGCGCTCGATCATCATCGGCAAAAATAATTTGGTCAAGTGCGTGAGTGTGACCATGTTTAGTTGCATCTCGTTGAGTTCCACTTGCAAATCGATCTCAACAAATTCGCCATAAGTCGCATAACCGGCATTATTGATGAGTGCGTCAATGGGTGTGTTTTTGGTTCGTCGAAAATCTCATCCGGT